>CALDQK010001177.1 GCA_937911525.1 uncultured bacterium | reverse complement strand
CCCCCAAGCGGGGCGAGGAGGCGCATGTCCACGAGGAGTTCGTCTACGAGGTGGTGGGGGTGCTCGAGCCCACCGCGACGCTCCACGACCGCGCCGTCTTCAGCGACCTGACCAGTTCGTGGATCCTGCACGCCCACGACCGGAGGCTCAACGAGAGCGGCCCGGATATCTCGCTGACCACCGAAGCTGACCTGATCGACGAGGACCGCAAGATCACCGGGCTCTACGCCCGCGTGCTGACGCGGCCCGGCATGGCGCTCTCCGCGATCTACCAGTCCGCGTTCAACACGCTGCGCCAGGACCCGACGATCACCGTCGCGGCGCCGGACCAGGAGATCTCCAAGCTCTTCACCATCGTGGGCAACATCGACCAGATCATCGTCGCGCTCGCCGCGACGGTGCTGGTCGTCGGCGCGATCACCGTCATGCTCGTGCTCTACCAGGCAATGGAACAAAGACGGCGGCAGATCGCGGTGCTGCGGGTGCTGGGGTGCACCAAGCCCCGGATCTTCGGGCTCGTCGTGACCGAATCCGCGATCATCGGCGCCGCGGGCGCCGGGGCCTGTCCAGCGCCGAGAAGCGCGAGTGGGACGGCATGGAGGAGACGATCCTGGCGGCCGAGGGCGAGGTCGAGCGCCTGCAGGCCCTGGTCGAGGAGCCCGAGGTCATGGAGGACCACGAGCGGCTGCAGGAGGCCTACTCCGAGCTCCACGCCACCCAGCAGCGGGTGGAGTCGCTCTACGCCCGCTGGGAGGAGCTCGAGGCCAAGCGCCTCGAGGCGACCTAAGCCGAGAAAAACCCACTCCTCACGGAGCGCGTGCCTGGGGCGATCCCGTTGGCTAGTGTGCCCTCAGAGGGAGGTGGTGCGCGGTGCACTACGCGGTGTTGGGGTGTATCCAAGCCAACGCTGACGCACTCAAGGCTGCGCTCGCAGACATTCGCGCGCGCAACATCGAGCGCGTCGTGTGCCTGGGCGACGTCGTCGGCTTTGGCCCTGACCCGCTCGAGTGCATCGAGCTGGTCCGGCAGAGCTGCTTCATGTTCGTCAAGGGCGACCACGACCTCGCCATGATCGAGGGCAGCGAGGGCTTCATTCCCAAGACGCAGCAGATCCTCGACTGGACCCGGCAGCAGGTCGAGTCAGGCGACCCCAACGCCGCGGCGGCCCGACGCGCCTTCTTCGAGGGCGCGCTCGAGAGCTTCACCAGCGCCGGGATCACCTTCGTGCACGGCTCTCCGCGCAGCTGCTACGAATATCTCTTCCCGCTCGACGTCCGGCAGGACCCGCGTAAGCTGCGCGCCGCCTTCGGCTCGACCGAGAAGGTGACCTTCTACACCCAGACCCAGGTCCCCGGCGTCATCCTCGAAGAGCCGCTCATGTGGCGCTCGGCGCAGGAGATCGACAACTTCTTCCACTACAAGAAGGGCATGAAGGCCCTGGTGTGCGTGGGCTCGATCGGTCAGCCGCGCGACGGTGATCCCCGCGCGTGCTACCTCGAGATCAACAAGAACAAAATGCATTGGCGGCGAGTCGAATACGACGTCGACCGCGTCGTTAGCAAGCTCCAGGCGATGCCCGACGTGTTCAGCTCTGACTTCTCGATCCGCCTCCAGAAGGGACGTTGAATCGTCATGAGCATGGACAAGATGCGCTTCCAGCAGTTCGTCAAGCAGGCCAAGGGCAACAAGATCTTCGAGATCCAGGTCAGCCGCGAAGACAAGGCCAGCTCGGTGGTGCTCAGCTACAAGGGCAAGGCCCACCGACAGCGCAACGTGCTGAACGGGCGCTGGACGATCAAGAAGGGCGAGCAAGACGACGCCGCCCTGACCCAGGCCGTCCAGGACTTCCTCGCCATGGCCCGCAAGCACTTCATCGTGCAGCGCGGCCCCGGACTCGAGGACGAGGCCTACGCGGACGCCGCGCAGGAGCAGAAGGTCGAGCAGATCAAGAAGGCTGAGTAAGGGCTCAGCCCAGCCGCTCCTCCACGATCGCCTTGAGCCGCCAGTAGCGAATCGGCAGCTCGAGGGGCTCGCTCTCCGCGAAGAGGGCGTTCGTCGCCGCCTCCAGCTCACTCGCCAGCGGGATCCCTCGCGCGAAGGCGTTCAGCTCGCCCAGATAGCGGAGCGAGTAACGCTTGAGGTTCGCCGAGCCAAAGAACGCGCAGTGGAGCTCGTCTCCGGCGTAGGCCAGCGCCACCTTGGCGTGGAGCATGTGCGGGCAGGCGAAGGCGCGGAAGCCGGGCTCGGGGAGGACCGTCTCCAGCGCCATGAAGTTGCTGTCCTGGTAGACGTTGGCCAGCCCCGGCAAGAGGAACTCGACCTCCACGCCGGCCTCGAGGGCGGGCCGCAGCACCTCGGCCACGCCGGTCCGGTCGAGGTAGGCCATGGCGAAGCGGACCCGGGTCACGGCCGGGTCGGTGACGAGGGCGCGGAAGGCGGGCAGGATCTCGAAGCGCTCGCTGGCGGGGACGTTGGCCACCGGCGTCAGCGCGCCCTCGGCGGGCGGGTAGGCGAACTCGGGGTCCTCACCCAGGACCTTGAGCGCGACGGCCTCGGCCTCGGGCCCCTCCAGCCGGACCACGAAGTCGCGCCAGGGGCGGAAGCGGTCGCCGAGGTTGACCCCGCCCCACACCGCGACGGTCGGCCGCGCGGGGCTGCGGAAGATCGCGTACTTGGCGTGATCGGGCTCGCGCCGCTCGACGCAGCTCAGGTGCTCGACCTCGCGCGCGAGGCGGCGCACCCGCGGCAGCAGGGTCACGGTCCGCTCCCAGAGCCGCTGCACGAGCGAGGCGTTGGTCCCGTCGACCGAGACCAGGACCTCGGCCCCGCGCTCGGCCGCCGCGACCAGCTCACTCAGGAGCTCCTCGCTCGTCTCCCCGGGCTCGAGGATCCACACGCTCAGCCGCACCCAATCGCCTGGCCCGGCGAGGCGGACCTCGCTCAGGATCGCCGCGACGGCGTCGTCGTAGCTCTGGATCAGCAGCGGAAGAGTCAAGCGGGTGGACCTGGCTTCGTTCTAGAGGGCGCCGCCGACAAGCTAAAGCTAGACAACCTAGCGGCCGCGCCCACCCCCCGAGAAGCCCGAGCGAGCTCGCGCTCCCGCCGCGCCCGCTCCCTCCTTTAAGATCTCGCCCCTATGGGCAGCGAGATTTGTTATAAGGATCGCGAGAGCGGGGCGTGGCTGACCGAGCAGGTGTTCGGCGAGCAGGAGCTGCGCCTGTTCTACGAGTCCCGCCTCGGCGGACTGCTCGAGCGGGGCCTCTTCTCCCGCGCGCCCTTCAGCCACCTCTACGGGCGGCTCAAGCGCTCGCGCCGCTCCAAGGCCCAGATCCCCGCCTTCGTGCAGCGCCTCGGGATCGACGCCAGCGAGGCGGAGCTGCCCCTCAGCGACTACGAGTCCCTCGACGCCTTCTTCGCGCGCCGCCTCCACCCCGGCGCGCGGCCCCTCGACCCGGACCCCACCGCGCTCCTCTCGCCCGCGGACGGACGCGCGCTGGTCTTCCCGAGTGTGGCCGCGGACGGGCGGCTGCGGGTCAAGCGCAGCGAGGTCAGCCCCCTGGAGCTGCTCGGCAGCGCCGCCCTGGCCAACCGCTTCCACCAGGGCGCGGTCGTGATCGTGCGCCTCGCGCCGGCGGACTACCACCGCTTCCACTTCCCGGCCGCCGG
>CALDQK010001176.1 GCA_937911525.1 uncultured bacterium | reverse complement strand
CAGCCCCAGCCGACGACGCCGGCGACTGAGCCGGCGCGACCCGAGGCGAGCGCGCCCGAGCCCGTCGAGGCTGAGACGAGCGCTGCGCCCGCGGAGTCGCCGGCCCGCGAGCGGCGGGCGGCCCCCCTCGAAGAGCTGACCCTGCGCGTGCGCGGGCCCGAGGGATCTTGGCTCCGCTTCGGCGGGGAAGAGCTCGAGCTGCCGGGAGAGCTGAGCCTCCGCCTGGCGGCGCTCGAGCCCTGCGCGCTCACCGGGCGCCTGGGCCTCAACGAGCTGGCCAAGGCCCTCGAGATCCCCTCCAGCGCCAGCCCCCACCTGCGCGAAGACCGCGCAGGCGTGTGGGTCGAGGTCGGCGGGAGCCTGCTGGTCAGCCGCGGCGGCGCCGCGGAGGTCGAGCTCGACCGCGAGGCCCTCCAGACGCTCTTGGCGAAGCGCAAGCTGGAGCTCGGCGACGGTCGTCGCATTCGCCTCCGGCTGACCCTGGAGTGAGGAAGCTGGGGGGCTGTCGCTTGGCCAGGGCGCCCTGGCTGGGCGACGCAGCAGGAAAGTAGGAACAGAGGAAGCGGAGGAAGGCTCCGAGCTCACTCGCTGGCGGAGAGCGCGACGCGGAAGCCGACGTGGTCGAGGCGGCGCTCGGCGGGGGCGTGGCCGCTCCAGGAGATCCGGCAGCTCCAGGGTCCGCTGAACCAGCCGCCGCCGCGGACGAGGCGCTGGCCCTCGTCCTCGGGCCAGGGGTCGGCGACCCACTCGGCCACGTTGCCGGCCATGTCGAGGCAGCCCGCGCGGGAGGCGCCGGCCGGGAAGTGCCCGGCTGGGCTGGTGCGGGCGAAGCCGTCCTCCTCGCCGCGGAGGTTCGCGAGGGTCGGGTGGGGCGGGTCGCTCCCCCAGGGGTATTCGGCGGTGCCCGCGGCGAGCTCCCACTCGCGCGAGGTGGGCAGGCGCGCCCCCGCCCAGGCGGCGTAGGCGCGCGCCTCCTCCCACGAGACCGAGTGGACGGGGTGGTCGGGGCCGGCCTCGAAGCTCGGCGCGGGGGGCTCGCGCCCTGCCGCGGCGCAGTAGGCGCGGAACTCGGCCCAGGTCACCTCGCGCTTGCCCATGAACACGCCGGCGTCGCGGGCCCACACGAGCTCGTCGCCGCTCGGCTCGAGCCGGTAGTCGCCGCTCTCACCGAAGCGGAGCCCGGCGGGCAAGGGCAGGGGAGGCCGAACGGCCTCGGGCAAGGCGCGGAACCACGCCGGCGCCTCCTCGAGGGGGTCGGGGGCTACGGGCTCGCTGGGAGGGGTCGGGCTGGGCTCGGCGCGAGGGCTCGGCTGGGGGCTGGGGCGCGGCGAAGCGGCTGGGCTCGCGCTGGCCTGCGGGCTGGGCGAAGGCGTCGCGAGCACCTGGGCGAGGCTCGCGCTGGGCGAAGGGCTGGGCGAAGGGCTGGGCGAAGGGCTGGGCGCCGCTTCCTCGCCGCCGCGCGTCAGGCCGAAGCCCAGGACCAGGAGCAGGACCAGGGCGCCCGCGGCCAGCGCGGGCAGGGGCAGGGCCCGCTCCACAGGCGGCGGCGGAGGCGGGGTGGGCTCGGGCTCGAGGGCGGTGCTCAGCGTGATGAGGTATTCCCCCGCGTCGCCGGGGGGCTCCGGGCCGGTGGCCTGGGTCAAGACCTCGGCCACCGCGGGTGAGACCCGCTCCAGGCCGCGCTCGCACAAGCCCTCGCGGCCCACGTCCTCCAGCAAGGCGCCCGCGAGGAGCTGGAGCTGGAGCAAGGCGAAGTCGCGCACGTCGACCGCGGGCAGGGCCGGAGCCCCGCGCAGAGCAGGCAGCACCCCCAGCCCGTGCAGGAGCGGCCGCTCGCCGAGCTGCAGCACGCGCGGGTCGATCGCGCCGTGAGGCACCCCCGCGCCGTGGCTGGCGGCCAGCCCCTCGAGGGGCGGGAGGGTCGCCTCGAACACCTCGTCGACGGGGCTCGGGCCGGCCTGGATCCGCTCGCGGGCGGTGGAGGCCTCGGCCCACACGCTCCATGCCAGGACGCCGCCTTCGCGCCGCTCCCAGCCGGCGAGGGGCGCCAGGGCAGGGTGGGCGACCTCCGCCGCGGCGCCGAGCGCTCGCTCGCACTCCTCGAGCCGACGCGCGTCGAGGGGGCCTGCCTGGCGCCAGGTCAGGTCGAGCTCGCCTGCGCGGCGGGCGAGGCCGACCTCGAGCTCGGGCTCGAGCCCGGGGAGCGGGACCGGCTCGACCAGCTCGAGCGGCGGCGCGGGTGCAGCCGAGGCCTCCTCGCTGGCGGCCTCCGCCTCGGCGGCAGCCAGCTCGCCGAGGAAGGCCTGCATGCTGGGGATCCGCGGCTCGATCTCGCGAGCCAGCGCGCGCTGCAGCAGCTGGTCGAGGGCCGGGTGGACTCCAGCGCTCGGGACCCGCTCGCCGACCGGCGGAGCTGGGTCGTCCAGGCGCGCGCGCAGGAGCTGATCGACGAAGAAGCCCGTGAAGGGGAGCTGCCCCGAGAGGCACTCGTAGAGGATCAGGCCCAGGCAGTAGACGTCGCTCTGCTCGACCTGCGACTCGCCCCAGGCCAGCTCGGGGCTGGCGTATTTGGCGGCGTTCAGGTTCAGGGCCACGACGTTGGTCCCGACCGGCCGGCTGGGCGAGGTCAGCCCGAAGTCGCTCAGCTGGACCCGCCCCTCCGCGTCGACCCACAGGCACTCGGGGGAGAGCTGCTGGTGGACGACGCCCGCGGCGTGGGCCGCGTCGAGCGCCTCGGCGGCCTGACGCACGATCTCGAGCGCGCGCTCCTGGGGGAGGGGGCCCTCCGCGCGCAGGAGCTCGCTCAGGTTCTGGCCGCGGCAGTCGTCGTAGACGGCGTAGAGGACGTCTGCCTCGCGCCCGTACTCGCGCGCGGCCACGATCCCGGGGTGGTCGAGGCCGCGGTGACTGGCCAGCCAGGAGAGCACCTGGCGGTCGGTGGGCGGCTCGAGCAGGACCGGGTGCGCGACGCGCACGATCACCTGGCTGTCCTCGCCCTCGACGGGCGACACGACCTCGGCGTCGTAGCAGATCGAGAGCCGCCCTTGGCGGCGCACGCCGAGCAGCTGATAGCGCTTCCCGATCCGGCGCCCCAAGAGCGACTCGGGCTCGGGCGGGGCGACCAGGCCCTGGCTGCGCGGTCCGCCGAGCCGCCCCGACTTGCTCCGCGAGAAGCGGTCGCTGGTGGCGCGGGTCAGGCGCTCGGACTTGGAGCGGCTGAGGCGCCCAGAGGGGGCGGCGCGGCCGAGGTTGCGGCTGAGGCGCTCCGACTTGGAGGCGGCGGGGTCGGGGCGGCGGAGGCGTTCGCTCTTGCTGACTCGCGGGCGCCGCGGGGGCGGGCGTCGTCCCGTGCCGGGAGGCGGCGGGGGTCTACGCGGGGGTCGGGGCCGGTCTTCCTCTGCCACGCGCCCAGGTTAGCTCGGATCCCAGCGCGAAGTGCAGGCCGACGCGCCCCAGAGGAGGACGTGCCGAGGAGGACGTGCCGAAGAGGACGTGCCGAGGACTACTCGCCTTCGTCCTGGCGCCGGGTCGCCTCGAGCAAGCAGGCCGTGATCGTGGCGCGGAACATGGGCTCGGCGGGCTCGACGCTGGCCGAGAACTGGAAGCTGCCCTCGATCAAGCCGGCGATCGCGATCAAGGCGTCGTCGTGGTGCAGATCGGCGAACTTGGCCTGGATCGGGTGCCCCTCGGCCACCGTCAGGCGTCCCTTGCCCGCCCTGGACTGGATCACGAGCGTGCCGGTCTTGCGGTTGAACTCGAGCCCCTGGAGGATCTCGGTGATCGGGACCTCGTTGAGGCGCCCCGTCATGGCGGCCTGGGGCGCGTTCTCGACCACGCGGGTGTGATCGCCCTCGAGCTCCTCCTCGTTGGGCCGCTCCTTCTGGCGCTGCTCGAGGGTCTCGTGGCTGTGGATCTCGATCTCGTAGGGACCGAGGGTCAGCACGTCGCCAACCTTGAGCCGCGCCTTGTCGGTCTTCTCGCCGTTGAGGATCGAGCCGTTGCTGCTGCCGTTGTCTTCGTAGCGGTAGAAGCCCGGCCCGAGGATCTTGATCTTGCCGTGGACGCGCGAGACCTGGCTGTGGGGCAAGACGACGTCGGCGGCGGGAGAGCGGCCGAGGGTGATCGTGGCCGAGCTCGGGTCGAGCGGGATCGGCGGGAGGGGGTCGCAGCAGATCCACCAGCGGTTGGGGTCGCTCCCCGCCTTGCCCGCGGCGCCGCGCTTGCGCTCGGGTCGACGCTGGTTGGGCGGAGGCGTGGCGGCCTGTTGGGTGGGGGCCAG
>CALDQK010001175.1 GCA_937911525.1 uncultured bacterium | reverse complement strand
TCGGTCTCGGTCGTCGGTCTCGGTCTCGGTCGTCGGTCTCGGGCCTCTTGCTCTGGCTCGTCTCGGGTCCCGAGCCGCGTCCGAACCCGCCTTGGTATCCGGCGGTTCAGGAGCCCTCCGAACTCAGCGGCAGACCCTCTCCTCCTCGCAGCCAATCGCGCCCTCCCAGCGCCAGCGCCGCTCTCACCCACCAACCCTCCCGCCGGGCGCCCAGGCCATCAGCGACAGCCATTCAGCATTCAAATTCAAATTCCTGATTCAGATTCAAAACTATCTAAACAGAGGATGCCCTTAACCCCCTGAGCTTCCCTCCCCTCCTGAGTTAGCCTTCCTCTGTGTCCTCGCGCTTTCTCTTGGCCCTGCTCGCTCTCTTGGCCTCCCTGGGCTTCGCCTCTCGCCCGGCGTCGGCGCAGGAGGTCGACCGAGCCACTCGTGGTGTCGACCGCGAGCGCCTCCCGGCGGGTAAGCCGGCGCCCGATCCGGCTCCCGTCGTCTCGAGCACGCTGCGGGCGCCGAGCGTGGTCGAAGACGACCTCGACCCGAGCCTCTTCCCGGAGCGGATCGAGCAGCAGGCCGAGCCCCAAGAGCCCGAGTCGCTGCTCGAGGTCGAGCACGGCGGCAAACTGTGGACCGTCGGCGGCTACGACACCAACGTGTTCCGCTCGGAGCGCGGCACGAAAGGCGACGGGTTCGGGCAGGCGCACGGCGAGGCCGAGCTGCTGCTCAAGCTGCCCAACGGCGGGGAGCTCTTCCTCGAGGTCGCGGGTGAGTCGCTGGTCTACAGCAAGCAGAACCGCGCCAACGAGCACTACGTCTCGACCTTCTTCGAATACTTCCAGGTCGCCACCGATTGGCTCGAGCTCGGCGTCCAGAACGCGTTCGAGTTCAGCCGGCTCAACCTCCTCGACGACGTCGGCGACCTCCTCCCGCGCGGTCGCTTCGGCTCGATCGACGAGGAGCCGCGCGCCTTCGTGATCCTGCGACCGGGGGACCCCGAGGGGCTCGACGAAGGCGTGTTTCACATGCGCGACCTGTCCTTCGAGCTCGGCACCAGCTATCGCTACAAGGACTACGAAGAGAACCGCGGCGTGGACTCCCTCGACTACCAGGAGCTCCGCTTCGACCTCTCGATTCGCTATCGGGTCGCGCGCAGCCCTCGCTCGCGGCTGAAGCTCAAGTACCGCTTCCGACGCCGCGACTATCGCCAGTTCCGCGCGCGCGAGCGGGACGGATTGATCGGGACCTTCGCGCCGACCCTCGACCTCGAGCGTCACCAGCTCAACCTCCGCTGGACCCAGCAGATCCAGCTGGAGCAGTTCTGGGGGCGCGTCGTGGTCGACCTCGGGCTGACCTACAACCGCGACACCTATCGCAACGACCGCTCCTACCGCGAGGCCTCCTTCTCGCTCGGCCTGGAGTGGTGGCCCGTCAAGGACGCGACCCGCGTCGACGTGGCCGCGCGCGGGATCGGGCGCGACTTCCTCGTCCGGCGCCCGAGCCAAGACGGCGGCCGGCTGCGCCACCGCTTGCTGCGCTTCCAGCTAGGCGTGTGGCAGCGGCTGTGGAACCTGGAGCAGGGCTGGAGCCTGGAGGCGGGAACTCGGCCGGGCGAGACCCTGATGCTGGCCGTGTTCGGGACCGCGACCGCGACCCTCTGGCGCTCCCGGGACTTTCGGGAGGACTACGATCGCCTGGTGGTCAGCGCCGGGCTCGAGCTGAGCTGGTAGCTACTCGCCCTCGTCCTTGGGCGCCTTGTTTCGCTTCAGGCTGCGCGTGACCCCCGACTGCGCGATGCGAGCCTGCAGGGACTCGGCCTCGTAGAACTGCAGCTCGGTCAGGCCGCCGCCCGGCTTGAACACGCTCCGGTTGCGGAGCAGGGTCGGGCGGGCAGCGCTGAGGCGATCGCCGTCGAGGTGGGTTCCGAAGGAGGTGTCGAGGTCCTCGACGGTCCAGCCCTTGAAGCCCTCGTGATAGACGAGCTTGCAGTGTTCGGGGTCGAGGGTCGGGTCCCCGATGAAGTCGAGGTCGCAGTCCTCGTCGCTGCCGATCAGGAGCTGGAACTTGGGGTCCCGCAGGAGCGACACCACGAGGGGAGGGGTGTCCCGGAAGCGAACGAGGAGGAAGCCTCCGTCGAACTTCTCGAGGAACTCTTCCTTGGGCATTCGCCCGAACTGGACGAAGAAGTCCTTGAGGATCCAAGTCTCCGTCGACACGCGCACGCTCCCCGCACCGGCTCCGCAGCTCTCCCTCCCTCGCCGAGACCCCCTGTTGAGGACCCAAGCGGAGGGAGAGACCTCCTTCAGAGCGACGAGCTCGTGCTCTGAAGAGTTGAGCGGAGGGCCGGACTCGACCCGATGACCCCGACGGGACTCGAACCCGCATCGCTGGCTTGAAAGGCCAGTATCCTGACCGATTAGATGACGGGGCCAACTGCGCAGGAAGATAACCGATCCTGACCCGGGAACAACAGCGCGGGCTTGGCTAGGGTGGGGTCGTGCGCGCCTCCTTGCTCCTCCTGTGTTCGCTCTGCCTCTGGGGCTGCAGCCCCCCGGTCGAGCCGCTGATCGGGCTCAAGGAGGTGTGGGTCGATCGCCCGGACGGCAAGAGCCAGCTGGTGCTTCCCTTCCCCCTCTCGCCCGAGGCGGAGGAGCAGGTCTACGTCTCGCTGCGTTCGCTCGGCGAGGGGCGGGGCGAGAGCGAGCGCAAGCGGCTCTCGCTCCTCGACGGGGTCGCGCCCGTCGACAGCCAGTCCGACGCACCGGAGATGCTCCTCTCGCCGGCGCGCGCCGTGGACCTGCGCACATCGTCGGGGATCTACGTCGGCCACTCGGTGTTCAAGGTCGGCCCGGGCAACGGGATGATCCACCACCTCCGCCTGCTCCTGATCAGCCGCGAGGCGAGGACGCTGCGGATCCCCGCCGACGGGATCAACCTGCGGGTCGCGGCGACTGGAATCGACGAGGAGGAGGTCCGCGCCTCGAGCGCCGATCGGATCGCCTTCGCCAACCGCAAGGGGGAGCGCAGCGGGGCCTTGATCGTGCTGCCCAAGGAAGACGGCCTCTGCCACGTGTTCTTCCGCGCGCGTCGCCTGGGGCGCGCCCTCCTGCTCTCCTTTCGCGCCGAGGAGATCGTCCCGCTCGAGGGACCCGGCGCGGGTCGCGAGCCCGAGGTGTGGAACTTGCAGGTCCGCCTGGCCCGCCGCTACGTGATCAGCGAAGGGATCATCACGGTCCTCGAGCAGAAGGTCGCCCTCGACTTCGAGCTGCCCCCCGAGAGCGAAGACCCCAGCTACTACCCCGAGCCGCGCGTCGCGCCGGTGG
>CALDQK010001174.1 GCA_937911525.1 uncultured bacterium | reverse complement strand
GGCGGCTGCAGCTCGGTCGAGACCCTGCTCGTGACCTCGCCCGCCCTGGCGCGCCGCCCCGAGGTCAGCCGCGCCCTGCGCGGCGCCGAGGCGGTGTTCCTGGCCGGCGGCGACCAGGCCACCTACCTGGCCGCCTGGCGCGACACGCCGGTCCAGCGCGAGCTCCAGGCCGCCTGGCAGCGCGGCGCGGTCCTGGGCGGCACCAGCGCCGGCTGCGCGGTCCTGGGCGAGCTCGTGTTCTCGGCGGCGCGGGGGACGATCCGCTCGCGCGAGGCCCTGGCCGATCCGCACGCCCCGCGCGTTCAGCTCACGCGCCGCTTCCTCCGCCTGCCCCCGCTCGTGGGCGTCCTGACCGACACCCACTTCAGCCGCCGCGAGCGCCTGGGCCGCCTGGTCGCCTTCCTGGCGCGCGCCCAGCGCGAGGGCTGGGCGGCGCGACCCGTGGGGCTCGGGATCGACGAGGCGACCGCGCTGGTCGTCGACCCGCGCGGCAAGGCCGCCGTGCTCGGGCGCGGCTGCGTGAGCGTGGTCCGCCTGCTCGAGCCGGGTCGCGTTCGGGCAGGCCAGCCGCTGACGGGGACCCGGGTCGAGGTGACCCGCCTGCGCGCCGGCCACGTGCTCGAGCTGCCCGAGGCCCGCCACGCGCTGCCGACCCGCGAGCGCTCCGTCAGCGCCGGCCGGCTCAGCGAGCGTTAGGCAGGCGCTCGAGCTCCTCGAGCGTCCGCGGCCAGTCGTCCTTGAGCAGGCGCGAGAGGGAGCGGTCGGCCAGGACCTTGCCCTCGGTCTGGCAGGCGGCGCAGTAGTTGGCCTCGTTCTTGGCGTAGCGGATCCGCTGGACCGGGTGGCCGCACACCGGGCAGGGCTGCTTGGCCTTGCCGTGGACCGCCATCTCGGGGCGGAAGGCCGTGACCTTGGTCGGCCAGGTCTCGCCGGTCTGCTCGATCAGGAGCGCGACCCACTCGTCGAGCACCTCCTGGCAGGCGCGGTGCAGCGTCTCCCACTCCTCGTCGCTCAGCTTCGCGACGCGCTTGAAGGGCGAGAGCCGGGCCCGGTGCAGGATCTCGTCCGAGTAGGCGTTGCCGATCCCGTCCAGGAGGCGCGGGTCGGTCAGGGCCCGCTTGAGGGTGTGGCGCGCCGGCTCGAGGCGGGCGCGGAAGGCCGCGAGGTCGCCCGCGAGCACGTCGAGCCCGCCGGGGTCGTGGGCGGCGAGCCCCTCGCGACCCGCGACCACGTGCAGGTGCGCGCGCTTCTGCGTGCCGGCCTCCGTCAGCAGGAGCGTGCCCGCGGGGAAGTCGAGGGCCAGATGCACGATCTTGCCCAGCCCCGCGCCGCGCGGCTTCCACTGGAAGCGCCCCGCGATCATCAGGTGGAACACCAGGAAGAGCTCGTCCTCGAGCTCGAACACGATCCGCTTGCCGAGCCGCGAGAGGGCCTGGACGTGCTTGCCCTCGCAGGCGGCGAGGGGCGGGGTGACCGAGCGCAGGAGCGTGAAGCCGCGCAGGCGGAGCGCCTCGATCGGCTGGCCCACGACGCGCGGCTCGAGCGCGTGCAGGTAGAGCGCGACGTCGGGGAGCTCCGGCACGCGGCGCGGGCTACTCGCTCTGGCTGGTGAGGGGCGCGACGCCAGGCGCCACGGTCAGCTCGAGCGCGTTGCTCTCCAGCTTCTGGCCGCCCTCCTCGTAGGTCGCCCACACCTTGATCTTGCCCGCCTTGCGGACCCGGAGGACCGCCGTCTTGGGGTCGATCTCGGCCGCGTCCGTCGGCTCGACGTACCACTGGGTCTGGGCGCCGGGCTTGTCGTCGATCAGGGCCCCGATCAGCTGGTGCTCGCTGGGCGGCTGGAAGCGCAGGCGCAGCTGGACCTCCTTGCTCAGGGGGACCGGCAGGGCCGGATCGGGACAGTCGCTCTCGAGCACGAGGCCGACCCGGGCGGTCTGCTGCGCGGGCTGGGGGCAGCCGCTCAGGAAGGCGGCAGGGAGGGCCAGGGTCAGGGCGAGGGCGAGGCGCTTCATAGCCCTATAGAAGCCTGCCGGGGGCGTTCGCGCCAGGGGTGCAGGGAGAGATCACGGGGTGAAGTCGACGAAGAGCATCAGGATCTGGTCGCCGCGGACGACCATCACCTCGACCTTGTGGTCCTTGCGGGCCTCGATCCGCTCGCGCACGGCGGCGATATCGCGGACCACGGTCCGATCGACGGCCAGGATCCGGTCCCCGCGCTGGATCCGCGCGCGCTGCGCCGGGGACCCGGGCAGGATCCGGCGCACCTTGACGCCGAGGTTCTGGCGCCCGTAGCCGTAGGGGTTGTCGAGCTCGGCCACGGCCCCGAGCAGGTTGAGCTGGACGAAGTCGATCCCGCCCTTGGGCTTGGCGAAGCCGATCGCGACCGCCTCGGCGCCCGCCACGGCCTTGCCCTTGATGATCACGCCGCCGCCGCTGGTGTCACCGAGCAGCTCGACGGCGATCCGGCCCAGCTCCGCGCGGGACTCCTTGTCGCGCAGCAGGACCTCGTGGCCCAGGCGCAAGCCCGCCCGCTTGCCGAAGTCCAGCAGGACCAGCCCGTCGCGCACGCTGACGACAGACCCGCGGGGGAGGGCCGGCGAGGCCGGCTTCTTGTGCCCGTTGCGGTGGAAGCCGTCCAGGAAGCGGACCTCGTCGCCGATCTGGGGCGGGTCGCCGACGATCGTCCCGATCGTGGCCACGGCGACCTCGCTGAAGACCTGCTCGATCGAGCCGTAGCCGACGGTCTTGCCGTCGCGGACCACCTCCAGGCTCTGGCCGGGGCGGACCTTCTGGCCCTTGGGGACGGCCAGCAGGACCGAGACCCCCTCGCCGCTCGACTCGCGGACCTCCTTGATCTGGCCGCGGTCGCCGCCGCCCCAGGCCTGCGACAGCCCGAAGGAGGTCGCGCCCACGGCGCCCGCGCCCAGGAGCGCCAGGCAGAGCGCGGAGGCGCGCAGCGCCCCAGTCTTGCTACTCGTCGTTCGCATCACCCTCTCCCTCCGCTCCCAGGAGCGTCAGCCCATTCAGGGCCTCGCGCGCCGCCTCGCGCACGGGGCCGTCGTCTTCCGCCTCGGCCGCCTCGAGCAAGGTCGGGCCCGCCAGCTTGCCGCCCAGCCGCTCGAGCGCCTCGGCCGCGGCCAGCCGCTGCTCCTCGGGCTGGCGGGTCCCCTTGAGGATCCGGGCCAGGAGCGGGGCCGTCACGGCCCGCTCGCTCCGGCCGGCGGCCTCGATCGCGGCCAGGACCTGGGCGGGCTCGCCTTCGCTCAAGGCCTCGCCGATCGCCGCCTCCCAGCGCCCGTCGCCGCTCAGGCCCGCGCAGCGCAGGCCGCAGATCCGATCGACGAGCTCCTCGCTCTCGAGCAGCGCGGCGATCGAGCTCACGACGGCCTCCTCGTGGCTGAGGGCGCTCAGCGCCAGGGTCGCCGCGCGCTTCTCCTCGGGGGAGGCCGGATCGGCCACCCGCTCGAGCAGGAGGGCGCGCACGTCGGCGAAGAGCTCCCCGCTCGGCTCGCCCAGCTCGTGCTCGGGCGCGTAGTCGGGCTCGCCCGCCCCCGCCAGGTCGCCTTCGCGCACCACGCAGCCCAAGGCCTCGAGCGCGCTCGTGCGCAGGGGCCCGGGCTCGCCCCGGCCGATCTCGAGGACCTTGGTCCACAGGTCTGGCCGCTCGGGGTAGCTCATGGCCGAGCGAACCGCCGCCTGGCGGACCTCGAGCTCCTCGTCCTCGAGGAGCTCCTCGATCCGCGCCACCGCCTCGTCCCGCCCGATCGCCTGCTCACCGATGGAGCTCAGCTCGGACAGCTTCTCTGCTCGCTCGTACGCGCTCATGGACGCCATGATAGCGGCAAGGACCTGCCCGCACCGCGCGCTCGGCTGAGAGCTCTTCCTCGACGCCGCCGGCCCGTGTTGGCAGAATCCCGCCCATGATCGATCAGACTGGTTACGAGAAGGCAGCGCAGGCGACCCTCGACCGGATTCAGCGCACCCTCGACGACGAGGTCGACCCCGACGTGGTCGAGGCGATCCCCTCGAGCGGCGTGGTCCGCCTCGACTGGCAGGGCAGCCGGCGCGACTGGGTCGTCAACAGCCAGAGCGCGGCCCGTCAGATCTGGCTGGCCGCCGAGCAGCGGGCCTGGCACTTCGCGCCCGAGGGCGAGGACCCCGCCAGCGTGCGCTGGGTGTGCGCCAAGAGCGGGGACGAGCTCTTCGCGACGATCACGGGCTTGCTCCGCGAGCACGCCCAGCTCGAGGTCGACTTCGGCTCGTGAGCCTGGACGCGTCCGGGAGCACCTCGTCGAGCGCCTGGACGGTAAAGGTCCGGCAAATCCAGCTCCTGGCGAGCGCGCGCGCCCGCCTGGGCGAGCTGGTCGGGCCGGTCATGGGCTGGCACGTGGCGGCCGTGGGCTGGGCGGTGTTCGTGGCCCTCGGCCTGGTCCTGGGCACCTTCCGCTCCTTCTCGCACTCCTCCCTCGCGCCCCTGGTCGACTTCGCGGACATCCCCTTCCTCGACTTCATGCAGCGCGGCTTCGGCCTCATGGCCTGGGTCCAGCTCGCGATCGGCGCGGCCCTCACGACCCTGGCCCTGGTGTGGTGGTCGACTCAGCGGAGCTCGACTCGCGCCGGGGCCGCGCTGCTCTGCGGCGTCGCGACCCTCTTGGGGGGCTACCTGGCGCGCTATCACATGCAGGAGGGCGTGCCGGCGGTCGCCGCCCCCGGGCTGAGCGACTGGGCCTGGCTCGCGCTCTGCGTCGCCTGCGCGGCCTGGCTGCTGCGCATGCGGCGCGAGGGCGAAGCTCCCCCGCGCCGCGTGGGCCCCCCGGCCGGGCGCCTGTCCCTGGCGGGCCTCTACCTGGCCGCGGCCCTGGTCGTGGCCGGGATGGCCTGGGTCGAGCACACCTGGCTCTTCGACCCCGAGCGCAACGGCGGCTACCGCTACGGGCGCTTCTTCGCCCCGGGCGAGCGCGCCCTGGCCCGCCAGGTCCTGGCCACGAGCAGCCTGCTCTTCGCCTCGTTGGCGGCGCTGCTGGCGCTCTCCCTCGGCGGGCTGCTCCGCCTGGCGGGCCGCGGCCCGGGCAGGCTCGCTCGCCGCGCCGGCGTCGTGGCGCTGGCCCTGGCCGCGACCCTCAGCCTGCCCTGGCTGGCCAAGCTCGAGACCGAGCTGCGCGGCGAGGGCTCGCTCTTGTTCCCGCTCCAGGTGCTGGGCTCGGCCTTCGTGGCGCTCTTGCCCCTGCTCTACTTCGGCGCCCTGGCCCTCGAAGAGGACGCCCGCGCGGCCGGCCTCGAGCGCGCTGAGCTGAGCGAGGGCGAGTCGCTCTTGCTCGCGACCCTGACCTTCCCGCTCTACCCCCTGCTGCGCCTGCTCCGCCCGGCCCGCGGGGCGCGCGCGGCGCTCTGGATCGTGGCCCTGGGCTCCCTGGCGGGGCTAGCCTGGCTGACGGCCGAGCTGGACGGGCTGTGGGAGTTCGAGGACTGGCGCGGCATGATGAAGGCCGGCCTGTTCCCCGCCCTCAGGATCGTGGTCAGCCTGGCCTGCGCGGCCGCGCTCTGCCTGCTGGTCACGCGCCTCCTCCGCTGGATCGCGCCCGACCCCCTCCGCGCCCGCTCGCGCCGGGTCCTGCAGGGCGCGGCCGCGCTCCTGTTGGTGGCGGCCTCGACCCCGCTCTGGACCTGGCACGACCTGCCGCGCAACGTGCACGCCCGCCTGCTCGAGTTCAGCGACCGCCACGAGTTCGAGCGCCGCTTCTTCACCTGGCTGCTCGACCGCGACCGCGACGGCTACAGCTGGCTGGGGGCCTGCGACCCCGACGACGGCGACCCCGGGCGCCAAGGCGCCGGGCTGCCTCCCCTGGCCGAGGTCGCCCTGCCCGAGGACGAGTTCCGGATCGTCGACCACGAGCGGGCGGCGCGCTTCCCCAACCTGGTGGTGCTGACCTTCGAGGGCGTGACGCCGGCCGCGATCAGCGCCTACGGCCTGCGCGACCTGGGCCGCCCCGCGACGCCCCATATCGACGCGGTCGCCGCCCGCGGGGCGCGCTTCACCAACGCCTACTGCGCCTACCCCAGCACCTGGGACGGCTGGTTCATGCTCAACGCGGGGCGGACCCTCTCGATCAAGGAGTTCGACGCCAGCCAGCCCTTCGGCGACCGCTACAGCCGCTACAACAACCTCCACAAGGCGCTGCGCGCGCTCGGGATCAACCGCTTCTGCTACCCCGACGTCAGCCCCTACGTCGAGCTCTTCGTGCCGGCCGACGAGCACGACGAGCTGTTCGAGGTCGAGTTCGAGGACGAGCCGAGCGACGCCGAGTCCAAGCGCGGCGTGACCAAGGGCGACAAGCGCACGGACCGCCTGGTCCGCTTCATCGAGAGCGTCCAGCCGGGCGACCGCTTCTACCTGAGCGAGCACACCGTCGACACGCACTTCCCCTGGGACGAGGTCTCCCGCGAGCGCGCCAAGGAGCTGGGCTACCCCGAGGGGCTCAAGTGGGCCAGCGCCGACGCCTACGTGGACGGGGACTGGATCCCGCGCCTGGCCCGCTACTACCAGCAGGTCACGCGGATGGACACGCAGGTCGGGCGCGTCATGGACGCCCTGCGCCGCAAGGGCCTCCTCGACTCGACCCTGGTCGTGCTGGTCAGCGACCACGGCTGCCAGTGGTACGAGCACGAGCACTGCTACTACGTCAGCCACCTCTACGAGCAGAGCCTGCGGATTCCCTTCATCGTGGCCGGCCCCGGCGTCGCCCCCGGCGGCGTGATCGAGCTCCCCGCGCTGCAGGTCGACCTGGTCCCGACCCTGGCCGAGCTGGGCGGGCTGACCCTGGCGGACCCCAGCCGCCCCCTCGAGGGCCGCTCGCTCTGGCCGCTCCTGAAGGGCGAGGCGCCGACCCCCGCCCTGCGCGCGCGCCTGAGCGAGCGAGACCTGCTGCTCAAGACCCACTACGACACGCTGGGGGTGATCGACGACTTCCGCTACAAGCTCGTCGTGGACCGCCCCACCGGCGCCCGCTGGCTCTTCGACCTCGTCGCCGACCCGGGCGAGCTGACGAACCTGATCGACGCGCGCCCCGAGCTCGAGCAGCGCCTGCTGGCCCGCCTGGCCGAGCTGGCCCGCGAGCGAGGCGCCTTCCTGGGCGGCCTGCGCCGCAGCGACGCCGCGCTGGGGGTCAAGCGCTAGCCCGTTACGAAGCTCGCGACGGCGTGTAGCCGACCCAGGCGCCAGCTCGGGCTAAGGTCGAGGCCGTGACGATCCGCGTAACGCCCCGAGACGACGAGCACCGGACCTGCCCCTACTGCCGGGACGAGGTCACGGTCGGTCCCAGCTGCGCCAGCTGCGGCACGCTCTATCACACCGAGTGCGCCATGACCTTCGCGCTCTGCGCGACGCTCGGCTGCCAGCAGCGGCTCACGGCCGCGGGCGACGCCGTCGCGCTGCCGCGGATCTCCGCCCTGGCGCGGCGGCTCAGTCACTGGCGGGTGGACGGCCTCGGGCCTCGCGGTCCGCAGGCGCTGATCCTCGAGCCGAGCCCCGGCGCCCACGACCGCGACGACGCGGCGCTCGCTGTGGCGGAGCTGCTCGGCGGCGAGCACACCGCCTACGACGGGCGGATGCGCCTGCGCGTCCCCTACCCCGAGCCGCTGGCGCGCTTCGACACGCCGGAGCAGGCCGCCGAAGGTTGCGCGCGGCTGCGCAGCCTGGGGGTCGCGGCCTACTTCATGCCGCTCTCCGACCTGGTCCGGCCGCTGGAGGCCCTCGACGTGAGCGAGGTCCTGGTCGGCGCCGACGAGGTCGTGCTGCGGGCCCGCCTCGGCGAGCGCAGCCTCCGGCGCCGCGTCCGCCGCGACGAGCCGCGCCTGCTCGTCCTGGGCCGCTACGTGGCCGAGGAGAGCAAGTCGACCAAGAAGCTGGTCAGTAACCACCGCGCTGGCTCGAGTCGCTATGGGGGTTACAGCGGCGCCAAGTACCGCAGCTCGCTCTTCCCCTCCAGCACGCGCAAGCCCTCGGAGCCGGCGGCCTTCCTCTTCCTGGGACGCGAGCCTACCCCGGCCTTCCTGCTCAAGAGCAACCTCTCGGTCCACGGGGTGCGCACCCAGGTCGAGGGCTGGAAGCTGGTCCGCCAGGGCCTGGCGGGGGGCGAGGTCCGCGAGCTCGAGGGCGAGACCGCCCAGCCCCTGCTCGGGCTGACCGACGTGGTCGGCCAGCGCTCGGTGCGCGACAACCGCGCGAGCCTGGCCCTGATCGCGCGCCTCCACCACGGGCGCTGGTTGGAGGAAGCCCCCGCTGCCAAAGGCTGAGGCAAAGGTCGGGCAGCGACTCGCGAGCGCTGCTACCCTGGCTCGTCGGAGGGCTCTGCATGTCGCGAGTGACTTGTCCTAGCTGTGGCTATAGCAACAACCCCGCGGGCGCGCTCACCTGCAACATGTGCGGGGCGGTCCTCCAGCGTGCGGACAAGGAGGGCAGCGGCAAGGGCGAGCGCCCCAAGCCCAAGCCCAAGCCCGAGCCGAAGGCCGCGCCGCGCTCGGAGTCCCTGCGACGGCCCGCGTCCGACTCGAGCAACCGAATCCTGGTGCCTGGCCGCACGGCGACGCCGGCGCAGAAGAAGACCGGGCCCGCCGCCGCGGGCCTCAAGAAGATCGAGGCGATCCGGGCCCGCGTCACGGGGACCCTCGAGGAGCTCGATCGGGTGATCGAGGAGAACCGGCCCCTGCTGCAGGCGATCATCAAGGCCGAGGAGGAGGAGCGGCAGCTCGCCGTGGACCTCCACGACGCGGAGCGCACGGCGTCGACCGCGGAGATGGACAAGCAGGCGGCCGAGGCCGCGGTCGGCAAGAAGCAGCGCCAGATCGCCAAGCTCGAGGCCGAGATCGCCGAGAACAAGGAGGCCAAGGCGGCCGCGCTCACGGCCCAGGCCGAGGCGGACGCCACCAAGGAGCGCCTGGAGGGCGAGCTCGCGACGGCCAAGAGCGAGCGCGAGGTGGCCGAGACCAACCTCGCGACCCGGCGCGAGGAGATCAAACAGCTCGAGACGGAGCTGGCGGCGGCGCAGAAGGAGCTGGCCGAGACCCAGCAGACCCTGGCCGAGGCGACGGCCAAGCGGGACGAGCTGCAGCGCAAGCTCGACGAGACGCGCGCCAACCTGGAGCAGACCCAGCAGACGCTCTCTACCCGGCGCGAGGAGATCAAGAACCTCGAGGCCGAGATCCCGCGCCTCGAGCAGGAGCTGGCCGAGACGCGCCAGCAGCTCGAGGACGCCGACGCCAAGCACGGGCCCTTGGCCGAGACCGCCAAGACCACGCGCGCCACGCTCGAGGACACCCAGGCCAAGCTCGCCACCCGTCGGAGCGAGAACGACGCCCTGCGCAAGGAGGGCGAGGAGACGGCGGCCAAGCAGCAGCAGGCCGACGCGGACCTCGCGCAGGCGAACAGCGAGAAGGAGCGGCGCACCCGCGAGAACATGGAGGCGGCCGAGCGCCTCGACGAGACCTGGGAGTCGAGCCAGGCGCGCGCCGACGAGATCGCGTTCCTCAAGCGCCAGGGCGAGAAGCTGAGCGAAGAGGTCGCGGGCGCCGAGCGCGAGCTGAAGGACGCCGAGGCCGAGAAGAGCAAGCGCGAGCAGACCAAGGCCGACGCCGAGAAGCGCCTGGCCGACGTGCAGCAGAAGCTCGCCGCGGCCACCAAGGCCAACGAGGAGCTCCAGGCGACCAACGAGCGCCTCGAGCGCGAGGCCAAGCAGGCCGAGGAGAAGCGCCAGGAGGCCGGCAAGCTCGAGCGCGAGCTGACCAACAAGAAGGAAGAGGTCGAGGGCCAGCTCGGCCAGGCCCAGAAGGCGGTCGAGCAGCGTGAGGGGGCCGTGAGCGAGCTCCGCGCCGCGCTCGAGCCGATCGAGAAGGCCCTGGCGGAGGTCCAGGCCTCCCTCGACGCCGCGACCAAGGACGAGGAGGCCGCCAAGGCCGCCCGCGAGACCGCCGAGCGCGAGCAGCGCGAGGCCGAGGAGAAGCTCGAGGCCGCCAAGGCCGCCAAGGCGGAGCAGGAGCAGGCGACCGAGGCCGCCAAGGAGGCCAAGGAGAAGGCCGAGCAAGACCGGGTCAAGTTCGAGCTGGAAGCTCAGAAGCTGAAGGAGGAGGCCGAGGCCGCCCAGGCCGCCGCCGACGAGGCTCAAGCCAAGGCGGACGAGGCCAAGGCCGAGACGGCCGAGGCTGAGAAGGCCGAGGCTGAGACGGCCGAGGTCAAGGCGGGAGCCGAGGCTGAAGGGTCGAAGGCCGAGTAGGAGCCTCCGTACCCCGAGGGCTTAGTCGTGCCCGTGCCCGAGTCGCTGAACAAGAGGAGCTGCCGCTGAGAGCGACAGCTCCTTCGCGTTCCGGTGCTGAACGGTGAAAACTGGAAAACTGGAAAGCGCGGTAGTGCTCAGCGGAGCTGCTGCTTTCGAGTTTTCCAGTTTTCTCCGTTCAAGACTCGGACTGGAGGGAGCTGTCGCTCGTGCGACAGCTCCTTCGCGTTTCGTCCCCAGCTCCCGTGCCCGTGCCCGTGCCCGAATCGTGGGAGTCGAGGAGCTCTCCAGGCGTGCCGGCTCCTAGAGCGCGAGCGGCCGGACCTCGAGCGAGCGGTCCGCGGCGATCGCGATCAGATGCCCGGCCGGCACCTCTTGCCAGCCCGGGTCCGCCGAGAGGGGCTCGGAGGCGACCAGGACCGCGCCCGCGTCCTCGACGGGGACCATGCGGCACACGCCCTCTTCGCAGACGTAGCGCCGGCCGACGTGGTAGTAGAGCGACTCGGGCTTCACGCCCTCGCGGTTCCCGAAGATCGCGCGGGTCGCGACCGCGCGCTCGCCGTCGCAGATCACGAGGTTGAACCAGGAGGGGCTCTCGATCCCGGCCGCCTCGCGCAGCTCTTCGGCCTGGCGGATCGCGGCCAAGAGCGAGGCCTCCAGGGCGGCGAGGGTCCCGGGCTCGTGGCGCTGGTATTCGTCGATCGCGAGCGCGAACAGGTGCTCGCTGTCGGTCGAGCCCTGGATCCAGCGGTAGGCCTCGTCGCTCAGCTTGGCCTGCAGCGCGCGCTTGAGCTGGGTGAAGCCGCCGATCGCGCCGTTGTGCATGAAGCTCAGCCGGCCCCAGCGGAAGGGGTGGCAGTTGAGCTCGTGCACCGGCAAGGGCGGCGTCGCGGCGCGGACGTGAGCCATGAGCGCGCTGGTGCGCACGACCCGCCCCAGCTCGATCAGGTTGCGGTTGCTCCAGGCCGGGCGGACGTCCTTGAAGAGCGCCGGCTGCTCGAGCTCCGGGTCGTACCAGGCGACGCCGAAGCCGTCTCCGTTGAGCGGCTCCTCGCGCTCGCGCGCCTCGACGCTCTGCTTGACGATCGAGTGGTCGGGCTCGGTCAGGAGCGACCCGAGCGTGATCTCTGGGCCCAGGTAGAGAGCCATTCGGCACATGGCTAGGTCCTCAGCGGTAGGCCTTGACGGCCTCGTCGGGGTGATCCGTGAACACGCCGTCGACGAGGTCGCGCAGCTGCGCCAGCTCGGCCTGGACGCTCTGCGGCTTGCCCTCGGGCGTCAGCGCGCGGAAGTGCGCCTCGGCGCGCACGGTGTAGGTGTGCACCAGCAGCCCCGCCGCGCGGACGCGCGCCAGGAAGGGGTGCACCTCCCCGCTCAGGCGGTGGCGGATCCCCGCCTGCGGCGTCGACAGCTCCTCGCGCGGCAGGATCGAGCCCTTCCAGGGGCCGACGCCGGTCGCGTAGGACTTGAGCAGCGCGATCCCCTCGGCGCTGACGAGGTCGCCGTAGGTCTTGACGCCCTTGAAGCTCGCGCCCTGGGCCAGGTCGGGGGGCACCTGGTCCAGCTCCTCGAGCAGCTGGACGAGGGGGACCAGCAGGAGCGCCAGGAGGGCGCCCCTCGCCGCCGCGGTCACGCCCGGTCGAGGTCGCGCAGGGCGCGCCGCGCGAGCGAGAGATACTTCGACTGCGGCGAGAGCTCGGCGAAGTGGAGCAGGTCGTCCTCGGCCTCGGGCAGGCCGAGCTTGGCTCGCGCCAGCCCCCGAACCAACCAGGCCTTGGACAGCTCGGGGGAGAGCTGGATCGCCCGCGAGCAGTCGGCCTCGGCGGTCACGTAGTCGCCGTGGTGGAAGCTCGCCACGCCGCGGTTGGCCCGCGCGGTCAGGTGATCGGGGTCGGCCTCGAGGGCGGCGCCGTAGTCGACGATCGCCCCGGCCAGGTCCCCGTTCTTGGCCCGCAGGATCCCTCGCCGGGTCAGGGCCGCGGCGTCTCCCTTGCTCTTGGCCTGCACGGCAGGCAGCCCAGACGCAGGCGTCGCCGGGAGGGCGAGGGACTCGGACGAAATCAGGAGGGCGGACGAGCTCACGAGAGGTGCTCCGGTTTCCGGTTCTTCCCCATGCGGAGATCCAGTGCGCCGTAAGGACACCACGCGACTGGTTAACGCGCAAGGGTTTAGGCGAGAACCTCTACTTGCGGAGCATCAGGCCGTAGGCGGCCTTGAGGCGCTTGTGCAGGATCACCAGCCGCTCGGCGGCGAAGCTGCGGAGGGTCTCCTTCGCCTTCTCGGGCCGCGCGGGCGTGGGCTTGGCGCTGACCTCGGCCAGGGCCTTCTTGAGCTTCTTGGGCGCCTTCTCGAGCTGCTTGCGCAGGACGACCGAGCAATTGCGCACGGCGAGCACCCGGTAGGACTGACCCTCGTAGCTCACCTCGAGCGCCGGCCCCGCCTTGCTGACGGTGGCTTCGATCCAGCGCGCGCCCTCCTTGGCCGCGCTGGCGCTCAGGGTCAGGCCCGGCCCGCTGACCACGGCCAGGGTCCCGCGCACCTGACGGTCGACCACGCGCTGGCCGTTGTCGGTCACGCTCTCGGACTCGACGGGCTCACCGTAGAGGAAGACCTGCGCGTCCTGCTCGAGGTTCGCCAGGTTGGCCGGGAGGTCGGCGTACCACTGGGTGCCGTCGGTGACCTGCACGTAGGCCTTGGCGCTGCGCGTCTTGTTGCGCTTACCCGGCACGGGCTCCTTGTAGCTCAGCTCGAAGAAGCCCTCGCTCTTGTGGGCCTTGAGCTTGCCGGCGGTCTCGAGCTGGGCGGGGCCCTCGGCGACCTCGTCGGCCTGGCCGCTGGCGGCGCAGCAGAGCAAGAGCGCGAGGGCCAGAGTGGGGGCACAGATCGGGGCGCTGAGGCCCTTGCGGATGGAGATCATGCGAGGCGTCTTTCTCTTGGGTCGCGCGCAGCGACGGACGGATCGTCCGGCGGCGCGACGCTCGTTGCCACGAGCCTAGCGATCGCTGGTGTGGCGGCAAGAAGGAAGTCCGGAGCTCCGGCTACCTGCGCAGGGCCTCCAGCAGCGAGCGCCCCGCGATCTCCCGCCTGGTGGCCGCTGAGCCGCGCCAGAAGAGGAGGGGGCGCCGCCGGGCGGCCTGCCCCAGCAGGCGGTTTGCCTCGTCGAGGTCCCCCTGGCCCGCGGCCACCAGCGCCTGCAGGGAGACGGGATCCGCTAGCTCGGGCGACGCGCTGGCCATCTCCCGCAGCGAGAAGCGCTCCAGGGGCTGACCCAGTTGGTGATAGGCCTCGCAGAGCACGAGCTGCAGCCGACGCGAGACCTCGGAGTCCCCCCGGTTGCGGCGCCCGATCAGCGCGAGCTGGCCTCGCCGACCCCCGATGAGGCTCATGGCCCGCTGGGCGTCTCCCAGGGCGAGGCGCGCCTCGGCCGCCGCCAGGAGCGTCTCCCAGCGCTCCGGGGGATCCGGGAAGCCGGCCGTCAGGGCCAGCGCCGCCTCCGCGTGGGCGTTCAGAGCCCGCAGCAGCTCGCGCGCCTCGCTGTCCGGCTCCTGCTTGGCGAGCAGCTCGACCAGCGCCACGCGAGCGCGGCGGTGCGCCGCCCGCCGGAGCAGATGGTAGAGCCAGCGCTCTTGTCGCGTCCAGGTGCCGACCGCGGCCGCCTGGTTCAGCGGCTCGGGGACCGGCTCCTCGCTGAGCGCGCGCACTAGCCCGTCGTAGAGCTCGGCGAAGCGAGCCGGCAGCTCCTCACGCGGGATCGCCGCCAGCGCCGCGCGGGCCGGCCGCCGCCCCCCCTGGCGCAGCTTCCACAGCGCGCCGACCAGCGCGAAGCGAGGGTCGGGAGGCGCCGACGCGATCACGCGCTCGACCTCGCTCAGGGGCGTCACCTCCTCGTGCAGCTCGCAGAGCACGTGCGCGCAGGTCGTCAGCAAGCGCTCGCTCAGCGCATCCCCCGCCTCGGCGAAGGTGCCCAGCACGTCGCGCTGCGGGAGCAGGCGCTCGACCGCGAGCCTCCAGCCGGGCGACCCCTCGAGCAGCTGCTCGCGGCTCCCGGCCAACCCCGCCTCGGTCAGCAGGTCGGTGCGGGCGGTCTCGACCCGGAGCAGCGCGACCACGTTCGGCCCGAGCAGCGATGTCGCCGAGGACTCGTCTCCCAGCAGCAAGTAGGCCTGCCCCTTCAGCCGGCGCCAGCGCTCGCCGCGCTGAGCCTCGGGGACGCCCGCCAGGAGCCCCAGCGCCGCCTGGGCCCGGTCCCCCCGCAGCTCGCCGGCCGCCTGCTCGAGCGAGCTGACCGGGGCCACGGTCGCGGCCGGCGACGCCGCGACCGAGCTCTCGGGCGAGGCCTGCGTCGTGGGGGTCCCCCAGCCGATCCGCGGCGCGAGCTGGACTCCGCCCCAGGCCAGGAGCGGCGCCAGGCCGACGAGCAGCCCCGCCCGCGCCAGCGGCCAGGAGCCGCCCACCCGCTGGCCCGCGAGCGCCCGCTCGAGGTCGGCGGCGAAGGCGCCCGCGTCGGAGTAGCGGTGCCCGGGCGAGATCGAGAGCGCCCGCGCGCAGAGCCGGGCCAAGGGCCGCGGCACGCTCCGGTCGAGCTCACGCGGCGAGGGCGCGACCTTCCCCGCCACCTGCTCGATCAGCCCCTCGAGGTCCAGGGCGTCGAAAGGCTGGCGATCGGTCAGCAAGCGAAAGAGGAGCACCCCCAGCGCCCACACGTCGCTGGCTGGCCCGATCTCGGCGTGCTGGGCGAGCAGCTGCTCGGGCGCGACGTGACGAGGCGGGACCCGCTGCCCGAGCCGGTCCCGATCCCAGAGCCAGCCGAGGCCCCAGCCCGAGACCCGGGCGCCGCCCTCTTCGTCCAGCCACACCCGCCCCAGGCGGAGGTCCCCGTGCGTGATCCCCTCGGCGTGAGCCGCGGCCAGGGCCTGGGCGACCTCCCGCAAGCGCGCCAGCCGCTCCTCGCGCCCCATGCTGCTGAGGGCGCCCTGCAGCCGCCGCCCCGTGGCGGGCTCGCAGCGCAGGTAGGGCTGCCCCTCGGCGACCTCGACCTCCAGCACGCCGATCACGCGCGGGTGCCGGAGCGCGCTCGCCTGCTCGGCCTCCCGACGCACTCGCCCGTGCACCCCCGGATCGGCCGCGTCGAGGAGCTGCACGATCGTCGCCGGCTCCCGGGACTCGTCCTCGCGCTCGGCCCGATAGGTCGCCTCCTGCTCGTCCTGGCAGAGCAGCTCGACCAGCCGATACCCG
>CALDQK010001173.1 GCA_937911525.1 uncultured bacterium | reverse complement strand
CTACATCCTGGCCCGCCACGAGCGCCTGCTGGCCGGCGAGGACCTCCCGCCGCGGACCTTCCTCTTCGCCGGCAAGGCCGCGCCGGGCTACCGAATGGCCAAGCTGATCGTGAAGCTGATCACCTCGATCGGCGGCGCGCTCAACCGCGACCCGCGCACGCGCGACCGGCTCAAGGTGGTCTTCTACCCCGACTTCAACGTCAAGAACGCGACCCCGATCTACCCCGCCGCCAACGTCAGCGAGCAGATCTCCATGGCCGGCAAGGAGGCCTCGGGGACCGGCAACATGAAGTTCATGATGAACGGCGCCCTGACCGTCGGGACCCTCGACGGCGCCAACATCGAGATCCGCGAGGAGGCCGGCGCCGAGCACTTCTTCGACTTCGGCCTGAACGCCGAGGAGGTCAGCGCGCGCAAGGCCGAGGGCTACCGCCCCTGGGAGCACGTCAAGCGCGAGCCCGCGCTGGAGGCGGCCCTGGCCCGCCTGGTCAGCGGCGAGCTGAGCAACGGCGACCGCGAGCTCTTCCGGCCCCTGGTCGACAACCTGATGCACCAGGACCCCTACCTGGTGTGCGCCGACTTCGCCGCCTACGTCGCCTGCCAGGACGCGGTCGACCAGCGCTGGCTCGACCCCGCCGGCTGGACCCGGAGCGCGATCTACAACACGGCCCGCTCGGGCAAGTTCAGCTCGGACCGCTCGATCCGCGACTACGCCGAGCGGATCTGGAAGGTCCAGCCCTACCCGGTCTCGATCGAGCGCGCGCCCGTCGAGTAGCCCCTACTTGCGCGGCTCGAAGGTGAACTTCACCTTCCGGCGCGGCCCGAAGTCCAACAGGTGCAGGTAGATCGTGTCCTCGGGGGTGGGGCCCTCGCTGCGGACCACGTAGGCGCCCTCCTGGAGCTCGCAGGAGAAGGTCTGGCCCGGCTCGACCCTGCCCTCGACCCGCTGCGGACCGACGATCGTGAGCGTGTGCGGCCCGCTCACGGACTCGTGCAGGGTCACGTGCAGCTCGCTCAGCTTGGGGTCCTTACGCTGACCGTAGAGGTTGTCGACATAGGTCGCGCCCGAGGACCAGTGGGGTCGCTGGTAGCCCTGCAGGAACTCCAGCCAGGCGGGGGCCGAGAGCTTCAGGAAGCGCTGGGGGTAGCGGTGCCCGCCGGCGCGCGCGAGGTAGAGGTTCTCCAGCCAGTGGCGCAGCTGCTTGCCGGGGAACTTGCTCAGCGCCTCGGCCAAGGGCGCGAAGTCCGGCTGGGCGGGCGCCTCGAGCTGGGCCTCGACCGGGTGCAGCTTGGTGAAGTCCAGCACCAGCTCGAAGGCCCGCCGGCCCTTGGTCAGGGAGAGCTCGACCCCTTCTACCTCGGGCAGCGCCGCGCGGACCTGGTGCAGGACGAGGTCCTCCAGGCCGACCGACGCGTCGAGGAGCAGGCGGTCGTAGTCGCTGATCGACTCCTTCTGCCGAGCGATCTTGCCGCGCAGCTGGTCTCGGGCCTGCTCGCTCGTCTGAGCCAGCTTGCGGCGCAGCTCGTCGCGCCGGCGCTGCAGGGCGGCGGCCTCGGCCCGCTCCTGCTTCAGCGCCTCGTCGATCACGGCCTTCTTGCGCGCCGCCGCGGCCAGGATCGCGGCGTCCTCGTCCACCCGGTAGCCCTGGCCGCCGAACCAGTAGAGGAAGTGCGCAGGGACGAGCATCAGGCAGAGCAGCAGGCCGTAGCAGCCCAGGCCGAGCGGTCGTTGGTTGGGCCGGCTCATCGCCGCCTCTTGGGGAAGAGCTGGCGCAGCTCGGTCTCGCGCGCCCGCCGCGCCTGCGCCACGTCTCGGCGCGTGGGCAGGGCCTCGAGCTCGGCCTGCAGGCGCGCCAGCTCCTCGGCCGCCGGCCCCTGGGCCGCGAGCTGCTGCTCGAGCTCCGCGATCTCGCGCTTCAGCCCCTCGATCCGGGACGTCTCGGCCGCGCGCTGCTGCTCGATCTGCTCCGGGCTGACCTCCGCGTCGCTCGAGACGACCTGGCTGGTCTCCTCCAGCGCGCTCTTGCCGCGGGCCGCCCCGACGACGTAGGCGCCGACCCACAGCCCGAGCACCCCCGCCGCGATCGCGCCCTTGCCCACCTTGCCGAGCCGATCGCCCCAGCCAAAGCCCGTCGGGCCCTCGCAGAGCGGACAGAGGTCCGCGCTCAGCGGCGCGGCCTCTCCACAGCTCGCGCAGGCCTTGGTCCTGCCTTCGTTCATGCCCCTAGGTTGGCAAGCTCAGCCGAGGGCGTGGGATTCCAATGGGCGCGCGATCTAAGAACGTCCGCTGTCGGGACATGCGCCCAGCAGAGATCCGCGGAGCCCCCGCGTGCGTCCAACCCGGCATGAAGCAGCTCCTCGCCCCCGCGCTGGTCGTGTTGGCCAGCGCGCTCCCCGCTCAGGCCAAGCCGATCTCGACCCCCCTGAGCGAGGTCCTCGAGCGGACCCAAACCATCGTCGTGGCCGAGGTGCTCGCCAACGAGAGCGGGGTCGCCAAGCTCCGAGTCGAGCAGGTGCTCTGGGGCAGCGGGGTCCCAGGCGAGTGGCAGGTCAAGGGCCGCCCCGGGCGCACCCCCTTCGTCGCCGCCAAGCAGCGCGTGCTGGCCTTCCTCGAGCAGGGCCGCGTGTGGACCTTCTATGCGCCGCTCACGGCCGCCCCGCTCGAGCGCCAGTCCCTCCGCCTGGAGGGCTTCTACGACTACAACGCCCACCTGGTGCGCCCCAACCTGCTCTCGCTGCCCGAGCTGAAGCGCCGCCTGGCCGATCCCAAGGCCACGAGCGAGCGCCGCTTCCGCGGGCCGCTCCGCTTCCTGAACGCCTCGGGCACGGCCCTCGAGGACGGCCCGCGCCTGGACCTGGTCGTCCAAGGGAAGCGCGCCGAGGTGCGCGGGCTCGACACCGCCGCGCTGACGGGCGAGACCGGAGCCCGCCTGTCCTGGGGCTTCGGGGCCGACGTCGAGCTGAGCGTCGGCTCCAAGGAGCGCTACCTCTCCTTCGAGGCCCGCGTCAGCGGCGTCGCTCGCGACGGCAGCTACGAGACGGCCTTCTACGTGACGCGTCCGGCCCTGATCACGCGCGCCCTCTACGACGAGTGGTGCCAGGGCGCCGCCAGCGCGAGCCCCCACTTCCTGGTCGAGGTCCGCGTCGGCGCCGAGCGCCGCGAGCTCGACCTCGGCCCCCACGGCCTGGGCACGCTCCACGACGACCGCGGCGAGCGGACGATCCAGGGCACCAGCTTCGAGGAGGGCGAGTTCGTGCTCCGCCTCGGCGGCGGCCGCGAGCTGCGCTGGCGAGCGGGCGCCGCCAAGCAGCAGCTCCACCCCGCCCTCGGCGAAGGCCTGCGCGCGCTCCTCGCCGGCCCCCGCGCCGGCAAGCTGATCGACGGTCCGCCGGCCGAGGCCAGCTACCGGCTCGTGCGCGTCGAGCTGCGCTAGCAGGGATCAACTCCGGGCGCTCGACCCCAGCGTCAGCTCGTGCCCGTCTGACCACTCCACACTTCTCGAGCCTCGCCTCCGAGCGGCGTAAGGACGGTCGGAGGCGGCTTGACGTGGCGCTTTAGGAGGAAAGCAAGAAGTGAGGAAGGAGAGGAAGTCGGCAAGATCTGCGATCTCGGCATCTAGGAGCGAAGCGTAGCCAGCGCATCTCGAGAGACTGCTTTCGCCTTCCCGACAGCCGCAGCCTTCCTGTCCTTCCTTGATTCCTGCTTTCCTCCTAAAGCGCCACGTCTGGACGCCCTCGCCTCACGAGCCTGTGGGCCGAGCTGTGTGGGACGCCGTGCCCGCGCCCGCGCCCGAACTGAGTGACGAAAGGGCTGTCGCCGACAGCGACAGCTCCCTCCAAATCGAGTCATGAACGGGAAAACTCGAAGAAGGCCTCCCTGAGCAGTCACCGCGCTTTCTAGTTTTCCAGTTTTCTCCGTTCCATCCCTGAAACGCGAAGGAGCTGTCGCACTCGGCGACAGCTCCTTCTTTCGTCGGTCGTTCTCGAGCTCGATCGACTAGAACGCGCCGAAGTAGCGCCCCATCCAGTAGGGCAGCACCAGGTCCAGCCCGCACTTCTCCAGCCGCGGGTTGCCCTGGTTGGGCTGCGCCGGCGTGAAGGGATCGCGCTGCCACTGGAAGTGACCCGAGGGCTTGCGCAGGAACACGTCCAGGGGCTCGGTCGGGAACTGCTTGCTCTGTCCACCCAGGGTGAAGCCGCCGCCGCCGGTGTTGTTGTAGCCAAACTGCGGCAGGTTGACCCACTGCACGGCCGAGAGGTCGACCACGGCCGGGGCGACCTCGCGGTGGCACTGCTGGAGGAACTGGCGCAGGGCCTCGCGAACCGAGGGGAAGAGCACGGCCTCGGTGCTGGGGTCGATGCTCGTCTGGATCAGGTCGAAGTGCGCGTTGCGGTGGTGGCCGACGTAGCGCTCCAGGATCGAGTAGGCCCGGCGCAGGTCCTGCCAGCGCTTCTGGTCCGTCTCGAGGCGGAAGTAGTTGTAGAGGCCGCCGTGGTTGAGGTTGTACTTGTAGTAGTGGTCCACCCCGAAGGTCGCGGTCCACATGCCGATCCAAGCCGTCTCGGAGAGGGGGCCCGCCTGGGCCAGCTCAGCGGCGTACTTGGTCGGGTTGATCCGGTGGCCGATCAGGAGGAAGGCCAGCTTCTGGTAGTTGACGCCGGCCCAGAAGGTCGGGCCGCGGCTGCCCGTCGTGCCGTTCCAGGTCGCGCGGTCCTCGTCGATGATCCAGTCGCGCGCGATCAGGTAGTCGAGCATTTGCTCGAGGCGCTGCTGGCAGTCGGCCCGCACGGCGGGGACGAGCTCCCAGGCCATGGAGAGGCCGAGGAACACGCCGCTGTACTGGTCGCGCGAGATCCCGTTGCCGCCCTGATAGCCGACCCAGGTCTCGCCGTAGAGGGTCGCGCTGCCGAAGGCGCCCTTGCGCTGGATCGTCTGGCCGACGTCGGAGGCGAGGGGCGCCGCGTTGCGGGCCAGCAGCCCGCTGCCGCCGTTGACGTCGAGCAGCGCGCCGATCCCCTTGAGCACGTGGCCGATCGAGTCGAGGGCCAGGGGGTCCTGGGTCACGGCGTAGCGGAAGGCCTCGGCCGCGAGGTAGTGACCGGTCCAGATCGCCGAGTCGCCGCCGCTGCCGTGGCCGACCACGTTGCCCTGCAGGCCGGGGCCGCCCTTGCGGTAGGCGTCCAGCCAGGTGTCGTTGACCGGCGTGTCCATCAGCGCCGAGAGGATCGTGCCGTGGGGCAGGTTGACCTGGCGCAGCTTGAGCTCGACGTTCTCGACGACCTCCTCGAAGGGCGTCGCGACGCCCGAGTCGACGAGGGGCGCGGCGCCGTCGCCGGGGATCGCCCCGGGGAGGCCGCTGATCGAGCTGAGCTGCGGGAGGAGGCTGTTGAGCACCAGCCGGATCGCCTGCTGGGCCAGCCAGTCGGCGGGCTTGGTCAGGACGCCCGTCAGCTGGGCCACGATCGAGTTGCTCGAGTCGATCGCGAGGGTGAAGTCGATCTTGGGCTGACCGATCCGCTTCAGCTCGGGGCGGGTCGGGTCGCTGTCGTCGAGCTCGGCGAGGACCTCGAGGCTGAAGTCCTCGAGCCGGATCGTGACGGGGAGGTCGATCGCGGGCGAGAGGCTGCCGATGTTGACCTGGACCCGCAGGTCGGCCTCGAGCGCGACCTCCCACTCGCCGTTGATCGGCGCGCGCAGCTCGATCTGCTGGGTGTCGAGGCGGAGCAGCCCCGGCGCCACGTTCATGTCGGTCGTGCTGCCCAGCTTGACGTTGCGGACCTCGACCTCGACCGCGCTGCTCTGATACTTCTGACCCGCGAGCTTGCTCGCGGCCAGCGTGTCGAGCTGTCCCAGGATCTGGGGACGCATCTTGTCCCACACCTGCTGCAGCTCCTGGTTGAACACGGTCAAGGGCACGCCCTGGCTCGCGGGCGCCTGCGGGATCGCATTCGGGTTGCTCGCGCTGGTCGCGGGCGCGGTGCCCGAGGTCGTCGCCGCCGGGGTCGAGCCCGCCGCGGTCGAGGCGAAGCCGCCGCCGCCCGAGCTGGACCCGCCGCAGCCGCTCAGCCCGATCCCCAGCAGCAGGGGGGCCCCCGCGCTGAGGGCCCACGTACGCCAATCCCGTCGTGCCATGAAAAGCTCCCTGATCTCTCGCCCATCCCCTTGCAAGCGTTGCACCAAGCCATTGACTAGCAATGGGATCAATGGCTTTGCGTGCATTACCCCCGATTTCGGGCGGCCCATCTCTTCGAGATTCGGAGGTTTGCCCATTTCCGGACGCTTTTTTCGCATGCACATGTGAACGAAAAGACTTATCCCTACGTGAGGGCCCCCGTTAGGATGGAGCTCGTGAAGAAGGCGCTTGGGATCGGGTTGACGCTCGCGCTCCTCGCGGGAGCCCTGCTCCTGAGGACGAAGGCCCCCGGGCCGACGCCCGCGAGCTCGCCAGCCCCCGGCGCCGCGGCGCCGCCCAGCTCACCTGCGCCGAGCCCGAGCTCGGTCCGGGTGGTCGTCGGGCGGCGCACGGTCGAGGCGACCCCAGAGCTCGGCGCCGAGCTCGACGGCTTCCTCGCCCAGATCCCCGTCGAGGCGCGCCGGGACCCGCGCCAGCTGCTCCGCGAGGCGCTCGCTCGCCAGACCGGGCCCCTCGACTACCGCAAGGCGCTGGACCAGGTCCTGAAGCAGCAGCCCGGAGCCGCTCAGGCCGCCGCGGAGCTGCTGGCCGCAGGTATGGACCAGGTCGACGAGGAGCTGCGCTTCCAGCACGCGCTCTCCCTCAGCCACCACCTCGACGAAGCCGCGAGCGCGACCCTGCTGGCGCGGCTGGACGGACCCCCGAGCCCGGCCCGCCCGCTGGCCGTGTTCGCCCTGCGCGGCAGCCGCGATCCCCAGGTCGACGCGCGCCTGGCCCAGCTCTACGTGGAGGACGCCCAGCCCGAGGCCCGCGTCCAGGCGGCTTTCGTCCTGGCCGAGCACGCCAGGCGCCTCGACCCGCTCCTGGTCGAGCGCGCGCGCGGCGCGGCCCGACTCGACCTGGCCGGCGAGGACCCCCAGCTCTATCCGGCCTCCGCCGACGTGCTCGGGATCCCGCCCCTCAGCGAGGGGGACCAGCGCCTCCTCCTGCGCACGCTCGAGCGCGGCAGCGGGACCTCTCGCCGCAAGGCAGCCCTGCGGGCGCTCGCGAGCGCCAAGGCCAGCCCCGCGGTGGTCGTCCCCGCGCTCGAGCGCCTCGCCGCTGACGAGGGGACCGACGCCGAGCTGCGCGCCCTCGCCCAGGCCGCCCTGAAGCAGGCGCGCGGAGAGTAGGCGCGCGCTAGCTGCTGCTCCGACTGCTGCTGCTACTCCTCCGACGCCCGTTGCTGCTGGCGCGCGGGTTGTAGGGCTTCTTGTAGATCGTGCGGGGGTAGCGCTTGCGGCGCCGGCGCTCGAGGGTGTCCTCGAGCCACTTGAGGTGGCGCATCGGGACCGAGTTGGCCGGGAAGTTGGCCTCCGTCTCGACCTCCTTGCGCAGGCTGGCCGCGTCCTTCTGGGGACGGGCCACCATGGACCCGCCGCCTTGGCCGACCTGAGCCTCGAGCTGGGAGATCGCCGCCTCGACCTCGCTCAGCGACTTCAGGATCTGCTTGGCGAGCTCCTGGAGCTGCTTGATCGCGTCCTGGCGCTGCTTGATCTCGTTGAAGAGCCACTCGTCGTAGAGCTGCCGGCGCTCGGCCGCGCGGGGGCGGGGCCGCTTGTAGCGCCAGCTGCGCCGGTAGTTGAGCCACTCGCGCTTGGGGTCCTCCAGCAGGATCCGGCGTAGCTTGTCCGGCTGACGGCGCCAGGCGTAGCGCAGCTGGTGCAGCTGCTGCTGGATCCTGAGCAGCGGGAAGCGCAGGCGCCTGGGGTCGATCCCAGGCTTCGGGCCCTTGGGACCCGTCGAGTACGGCATAGCATCCTCTTGGTCCGGCGAACGATAGCACTCGGATCAGCCCATGTCGCAACCAGCCCAGGCCCCCCAGCGCCGCGACCCCCAACGCCGTGATCCCGCTCCGGGAGCGCGAATCGGGCCCTATCGGCTCGGCCCTCTCCTCGACCAGGGGTCCTACGGGAGCGCCTTCCGCGCCGAGGGCCCCGCAGGCGAGGTCGTGCTCAAGGTCACCCGCTACCCCGACCACCCCGAGCGCCGCGAGCGGCTCCTGGTCGAGGCGCGCCTGCTGGCGGAGCTGGATGACCCCGGCGTCGTGACCTGCGTGGACCACGGGGAGGACCGGGGCTGGACCTGGTTCGCCATGCCCTGGGAGGAGGGGGTGCCCCTGGTCCAGGACGCCCTCCCCCGGGCCGAGGCCCTCGGGGTGTGCCTGCAGGTCCTCGACGCGCTGGGCTACCTGCACGGGCGCGGGGTGGTCCACCGCGACGTCAAGCCGACCAACCTGCTCGGCCTCCCGGACGGGCGCGTGCAGCTGATCGACTTCGGGCTGGCCCTCCGCCCCGGCGGCGGCGACTGGCGCCCCAGCCGGGTCGGGACCAACGACTTCCGCGCGCCCGAGCAGGAGCGCGACGCCGAGGCCGTCGACGGGCGGGCCGACCTCTACAGCCTGGGCGTGTCGCTGCACGCGCTCCTGACCGGCTACCTGCCCGAGGAGACCGAAGACGGCCGGACGGCCCTCGCGCCCGAGCTGCCGACCGACCTGCTCTACGTGATCTCGCGCCTGCTCGAGCCGGACCCCGCCTTCCGCTACGCGACGGCGGCCGAGGCCGCCGCCGTGCTGCGGCGCTGTCTCTAGCAGGCTGTCAGGCTGGCTCTAGAGGCGGGTCTTCATGATCTTCTTGTAGGCCTCGACCCCAGGCTGGTCGTAGGCGCACACGTCGAGCAGCTCGCCCTCGTAGGCCACGGTGGCCATCAGCGTGTAGAGCAGCCCGCCCAGCTCGCGAGCGCCGATCCGGTCGAGGATCAGGGCGTCGCTGGGGCGGCCCGAGCCGAAGAGCGCCTCCTCGTTGGACTCGCGCGCGATCGTGTTCAGCTCGGCGAAGGTCTTGCCCGCCAGCTTGCCGGCCGAGTCGAGCTCGGGCACCCGGTCCGCCAGGGTCGGCGCGCCCCAGTCGGCGACGTCGATCGTGGTGACCGTCTTGTCGTGGGGGCCCTCCTGGTGGAGCTGGGTCTGGGCGTGCATGTCGGTCGTGCCCACGGCCACGATCGGGGTCCGCCCCGCGTGGACGGTCTTGCCCTGGCGGTCCTGCGCCTTGCCCAGCGACTCGGCCAGGAGCTGGACGTACCACTCGCTCACGCAGCGCAGGCGCTCGGCGTAGGGCATGAACACCGCGCCGCTGCGGCCCTGCTGGCCGTGGAGGTGGTGCAGCGCCGCGTAGAGCAGCGCCAGGTTCTGCTCGGGGTCGCCGCCGGCCGCCAGGAGCGCCTCGCGCGTCTCGCGCGCGCCCCTGAGGAGCGCGTCCACGTCGATCCCCTGGGCCGCGGCGGTGGCCAGGCCGACCGAGGAGAGCACGCTCCAGCGCCCGCCCATTCCCTCGGGGAAGGGGATCACCGAGCCGCCGGCCTCGCCGACCAGCTTGGCCAGGTTGGAGGTCTCGCCGGTCAGGCCGGCCAGCTCGGGCTCGATCCCGACGTCCTTCAGGGCCGCGATCAGGCCCAGGGTCGTGGCCAGGGTCTCGGTCGTGCCGCCGCTCTTGCTGATCGCGAGCAAGGCGACCCGCTCGGGCGCGGCGGCCTGGACCACCTCGACCAGCTGGCGCGCCTCGAGGGGGTCGAGGTGGTAGCCGGCGAAGTGCAGCTGCGGCGCGTCGCGGCGCGCGCGGGGGAGGTCGTTGAAGCGCGTGCCCAGGAGCGCGTCGCGCAGCACCCGGTTGCCCAGGTAGCTGCCGCCGATCCCGACCGAGATCACGGCGTCGCACTCGCGGGCCTGGGCCCCCCAGGCCTTGGCGGCGTCGATCGAGGCCTGCCCGTTGCCCTCGCCCTCGCCCAGGCGGGGCCAGCGGACGGGCTCGTCCATGCCCGGGCTCTCGGCGGTCTCGACCAGCGCCTTGAACTTGGCGGCGACCTCGTCGAGGGGCAGCCCCTCGAGCGAGCTGGCCGTCACGGGGTCGACCCACATTCGCTCGAAGCGGTATTCCAGTCCGGCGGCCTCCAGCCGCAGCTTGCCCTCGCTCAACGCGCCCATGCCATGCTCCTCGCTCTAGAAGGGCGGGATTCTCGCAAACCGAGCCGGCTGGTGAAGGCCCCCCTGTTGGTGCTAAACCGTGTCTTGAGGGAGAACCTGTGAGCAAGGAACACGTGATCACGCTCTATCCGCTCGACCCGGACCACCGCCTGGTCGCGAGCCACCTGAGCACCTTCCTCGACCGCGTCGCCCAGCACCTCGTGGCGCTGGGCCGCGGGGCGGAGGCGGTCCTGAAGGCCGGCAGCGAGCACGCCGAGGCGCGCTCCTGGGCCAGCCTGGTCGTGGCCCTCGACAAGGCGCGCGTCGCCTGCCGCGGCACGGCCGACCTCTGGATCGAGATCGAGGGGCCGGCCTGCGACCGCTTCGCGCGCTACCTCGGCGCGCGGCGAACCCGCGTCCGCTTCGAAGCCTTCGTCGAGCCCCGCGAGATCGCCGGTGAGACCGTCTGCTGGTGGCTGCAGCTGCGGGGCGAAGGCCCCCAGGGCGTCGGCGAGCGGCTGCTGGAGGAGAACAAGGTCCTGCTCGAGTCCCCCTTCGCCGAGGCCCTGGCCGGCGCGGCGCGGGTCGAGCTGGGCGAGAGCTGGGAGTGGCTCTAGGCCGCCCCTGACAGCCCCGCCGCCCCCCTCGGTCCAACGAGCGGGGGTGAGCCGTGGAGTATCTGGTCAGCATTCGGAGGCGTCCCAGCGAGCTGGTCGCGACCCTGAGCGAGCGGCGCGAGCCCTTCTCCGCGCCCAAGCCTGGCGCGCCGGCTGAGTCGCTCCCCGCTCGGGATCCCTACGTCGAGCGGAGCGTGCCCCTCGACGAGCTGCCGGCGAGCCTGTCTCAGCCGAGGCTCACAGCGGCCTGGCAGGCGCTGGCCGAGGCCGATCGGCCCTCCCCCGAGCTGTGGGAGTCGCTCCAGCTCGTGCTCGAGGAGACGGTCGCCGACCCCGCCGCGCTCAGCAGCGCCCAGCTCCCGCCGCGGCCGACCCCGGCTGGCCCCCGCCGCTCCGCGGCCCACCCGCGCGGCTACGCAGGGACGAAGTATCGACCCCCCAAGGCGCCGCAGCCGCGGTCCCTCGACCTGCGCGAGCTCCTCTGCTCGCGGGGTGGCCTGAGCCAGCTCCTGGAGCGCTGCGCGCCCGACTCGCCCTGGCGCGAGCGAGCGCGACGCCAGGCGCTGCTGCCCCCGGCGCTGCAGCGGGACCTGCTCTGGCCGCTGCGTGGCGTCGACGAGCGCTTGGACGAGCTGGTCGGGCTGTGGTGGGCCCTGGACCTCGCTCGCGACGCGCCTCTGCGGCGCTGCCTGAGCCGGCTCCTCGCGACCGAAGCGAGCGCTGGCCTCGCCTGGGGCCACGCGCTCGTCGCCGAGCTGCCGCGCCGCCGGGTGCACCTGGCCGAGCTGATCCTCGAGTCGGGCGCGGCGGCGCACGAGCCCTCGCCGGAACGAATCGCCGTGTTGGGCGAGCTCTCACGGTGCTCGCGGGACGGCGTCTACCGGCACCGGATGCACGTCGCCTTGGGCGAGCTGCTCCACCACCGCGACGTCGTCTTCCTGGTCGAGGGCTTCGAGCTGGCCAACTGCTACGCCGAGGACCACGCCTTCTCCCTGCTCTTGGGCTACAGCGACCCGCCGCGTCCGGCAGCAGGCCCTGCGCTGTGGGCCTTCCTCGAGCGCCTCGCGCTGGAGGAGGCGCTCTATCCGAGCTACGTGTTCGAACTCTGGGAGCGCTGCCTCGGTCTGCCTGGGCTGAGCGAGCTCTTGGCGGCTCCAGCGTGGCGGACCCTCGCCCCCCTGGCCTCGCGGACGCTCTGCTCGGCCCTCAGCCAGTTGATCGAGGAGTCGCCCC
>CALDQK010001172.1 GCA_937911525.1 uncultured bacterium | reverse complement strand
CCGGGAGCCGGGAGCCGGGAGCCGGGAGCCGGGAGCCGGGAGCCGGGAGCCGGGACCAGGGGCCGGGACCAGGGGCCAGGGGCCAGGGGCCGGGACTAGGTGGCCGCAGCTCGAGTCCGGCCACCGGTGCCTGAGGAGCGGGGCTGAAGACGTCCATTTGCCTCACCCGAGGCGCCTTCGCTCCCCGCAGCGCTTCCGGTCTATGCCCGCCGCACCCGGGCGCCTTCGCTCCAGCGACAGCCTCCCAAGCGCCTGCGCCTCACCCGAGGCGCGCTCACTCCCGGCAGCGCCTCCGGTCTATGCCCGTCGCGTCCGGGCGCCCTCGCTCAGCGACAGCCCCACCCGCCTCCGCCGAGCCCGATGCGCCCAGCCCTCTCTGGTAGCTCTACCCGATTGTCTGGAGCTAGACTCGACCCATGGACGTGTTGAGAATCGACGACCTCGAGTTCGAGCTGTCTCGCTGCGCCATCGTCGGCTTCCTTACGGAGACCGGGGACAAGGACGAGGACGAGGACGAGGACGAGGAGGTCTTGGCATGGGGCCTAGAGTTGGAGTGCCGGGAGCGCAAGCTGTTCGGGGACCGCTGGGCTCCCAAGCTCACCTGCGACCGCGCCTTCCTAGCGAGCCCAGGTGCTGACCAGAGTTGGCGATCCCTCTTCCCGCGAGTGGTCGATCTGCCCGACGAGAACGACGACGAGGACCCCACCGTCCTCATGTACCTCTGGAGTCACTTGGGAGTCCGCTCCAACCAACTCGAGCTTGGAGAGGCGAGAGGCTGGGAGTTGGACGTTGAGTGGACGGCGCGTTGCGACGTCTACTTCGACGACCGCTACGACTCAGACCTTTCTCTGTCGGTCAGGGCAAAGGCACGGTTCGACAGGATCCTGCTGGGGCGTCAGAGCGAGGAAGAGGCGCGCAGCGAGCTAGAGGATCACTTGGATCTCACTGAGCTCCGCTACACGGTCGACGACGGCGTAGCGGCCTACGTCCCCGCCTAGAAGCGCACCCCAAGCGCCTGCACGGTCCCCTGACACAGCCGCAGCCGCACGTCCCCGCTGACCCGCGCCTGGCTCGACTTCAGGAACGCCTCCACGTCCCGCAGATCCGGCGCCCCCCAGCGCCCCGCGGCGACCCCCGCCAGATACCGCGGCACCAGCGAGTCCTTCAGCTCCAGCTGCTCCCGCGTCAGCGTGGCCTCTTCCAGCGCCCGGTGAGCGACCCGAATCAAGGTCGCCGCCGGCGCCGAGACGGCCCACCGCCGCCGCACCCCCTTCTCGTCCTCGCACACCACGAGCCCCTGCCCCAGCGCGTGGCGCAACCCGGTCTTCCCCAGCAGCCGCACCAACGCGGGCCCCTTGTCCTGCGTGCCCATGCTCGCGACGGGCGCCCCCTGCTTGAACTCGAGCTCCAGCTCCTCCGCCAGCTCCGCGTCCCCTGGCAGCGGGTCGTCACCAAACACCTCGTCCAGCTCGACCTCGCCCCAAAAGGGCTCGTCGCTCTCCGCCTCGAACAGCTCCTCCGCCTCGATCCGGCGCCCCCACAGGACCCCCGCCCGACTCAGCGCCTCCAACTCCCCCCCCGAGCCCGAGCCCCACCGCAAGTCGAACTCGACCTCGACCCCCGCGAGCCGCCCAGCGGCCACGTAGCGCAACGCCCGCGCCGCCTCCACCAGCCCGATCACACGCGCCCCGTCCAGCTCCTCCGCGAAGCGCCCCAGCGCGGCCCCAGCGGCCGCGTCCGCGGCCACAGTCCACAGCGGGTCCCCGCGGTGAAACCCGCCGGCATGGATCAGCGGCAGGATCGCCTGCTCGTAGACCTCTCGGCGCAGGTCCAGCCGGTGGTGCGCCTTGGCCCCCAGCTCCTTGGCCACGGGCTCGAGCTGAGCGGAGCCGCTCTCGGGCCAGTCGGCGACGTCCAGCTCGACGGTCTCGAAGTCCTCTCCCTCGAGCTCGAGCAGGAGCGCGCGCTCAGCGGGCGTCCCCTGGAACAGGACCAGTGTCTTAGCGCTCACGTCCCCACTCCCTATTCGGGCGGCGGCTGGAGCAGCTCGCGCGGGGTCAGCTCGAGCTCGTCGAACACGGCGGACTGGACCCGCTCGTCGCCGCGAAACACGCGCTCCTCTCCGTAGCCGCTCTCGCTCGGCTGGAGGTAGATCCGCACCTCGACGTCTTCGCTCGTGCGAACGCGCCAGAACTCGAACACGCCGGCCTTGGCGCAGCGCTCCAGGCGGTCGCTCTGACCCTCGGGCGCGAGCACTTCTCCCATGAAGGCGGGTGGCCGCCGCGCGGGGCTGGTGTCGGTCGAGGTCAGCTGCTTCTCGGTGATGTAGATCAGCACCGGCTGGCCCTGGGCCTGGTTGTTGCGGTCCTGCTCGGCCAGGAAGAAGCCGTATTCCCGGTGCTCGGTGTAGCGCTCCAGCCGTTCGTGCAGGTGGGCGAGCACGGGGGGGAGCGGGAAGGGGATCTTCATCATGGGCGACACCCTAGCCGCTCGCGCCGAGCGATCCGAAGCCGAGCGTCCCCAATCCCAATCCCGTGGGCTCCGCTAGTCCTCCAGCCACGGGGGCAGATTCTCGGTGTCCAGGCTCGCCTGGAGCGGCGCGTAGTCCTCGGGGTAGTCGGTCTCACCCGGCAAGGCCCCGTTCTTGGCGGGAAGGAGCAAGCGCAGCACCTCGCGCTCGCCCTCGCGCGCTCCCTGGAGCAGCACGTCGGCGTCCCTCAGCAGCTCGCTGACCCGCTCCCCGGCCGAGAAGCGCTCCCCCGCCTCGAGCCGGCGGAAGAGATCCCAGAACAACCCGCTGACGAGCTTGCTCGAGACCCCGACCACGATCTGGAAGTCGAGCTGCCCGGGGAAGCGCTCCGCGATTCCGTGGGTGTGCGCGTTCACGTAGCCGTGCCCCAGCGGCACGTAGTGGGAATACCAGCCGTGCTCCTCCAGCCACTTCGCCTCGCGGGCGCGCTGCTCGTCCCGCAGCCGCAGCCGCCGCTCGTTCGCGCTCTCGTCGTCGCTCACAAGATCACCCTCCGGAGACCGAGAGCCTAGCCGGCGCTCCCCTCACACCCCACACCGACAAGCGCCGTCCAACCCAAGCGCCCACGCGATCAGCTCCTCCCGCACGCGCATCGTGAGCTCCCCCGCGTCCCCGCGCCCCGCCGCCCGCTCCGCCAGCGGGACCAACTCCGCCGCGCCCCACGACCAGGGCTCCGCGTCAGGCCCGCGAGGCGAGGGCCCCCGCTCCTCGACCTCCAACCCCAACCACGCCCGCCACCCCGCGGCCTGCGCACGCGCCCGCTCCTCCTCGCCGAGCACCTCAGCCAGCACCACCGCCGCCCGCACGGGCACCTCGATCGAGTCCGGCGCCCCGAGCACGTGGCCCAAGAACACGGGGTCGCGGTGGCTGCGCGGCAGATACCCCGGCGGTCCCCAGCGGTAGCCGCCCTCGGGCTCGCGCTGCGGGCAGAGCTCCGCCGCCAGCCGCTCCAGCGACTCCGGGCGAACCTGCATACCCTCCGCCAACTCGGCGAAGGTCGGCGCGCCGAGGAATCCCGCGACCCACCCCCGCACGCCGCCATACCCGTTGTTGCAGCACCTCCCCCAGGCCTCGACGTCCAACCACGCCGACCGCTCACCCGCCAGCCCGCGCGCGAGCAGCTCCCGCAGCGGCGCCAACGCCGGTAGCTCCCGCCCCTCGCCCAAGGTCCACTCCACCAGCTCGCGCCAAGCCGCCTCGAGCTCCCCCGGCCCCGCCCACTCGCCCAGCTCCTGCAGCAGCGCCTTGCTCCGCCGCGCGACCCGTCGCTTGGGCGGGTCGACCACGACCTCGAGCGCCTGCGTCAGCGAGCGCGCCGCCCCGAGCAGGTCCTCCCGTCCGCCCTCCTTGGCCAACGCGATCCCGCTCGCGGCCACCGAGCGCGCCCAGTCCGCCAGGTGGCGCGAGCGCGCGTCCGGCGCCGCCAACAAGCGACGTAGCACCTCGAGCGCGGGCTGGCACCCCTCGAGCGCCTCCTCCCGCTCAAGCACCGGCTGGACCGCTCCGCCCAGGGCCCGCGCGATCACGGGGAAGCCGCACTCCTCCAAGGCCCAGCGCTCCCCTGGCGCAGGCGCCCCCGTCAAGAGCACCGTCGCCAGCGCCTCGCGCTCGCTCGCGAGCTCACCCGCGCGCAGGGTGGAGGCCAGCAGCGCGCTCAGGTCCTCGGGCGCCAGATCCGCGCCGGCACGCAGGCGCGCGCGCAGTGACTCGTCGCTCATGCGAGCACCTTCTCAGACGCGTGGCACCAGCAGGGCTCGTCCAAGCCGAGCGCCCACGCCAGCAGCTCGTGCTCGAGCTCCTCACGCAGCTCCTCGCCCGCCCCCCGCCGGACAGCTCGTTCCACCAGGGGCAGCAAGCGCTCCTCCCCCCAAGCCCACGACGGCACCGCCGGATCAGGAGCGAGGTGGCGCGAAGCGAGCGGGCGCGCAGCCCAGGCCGCCAGCCGCTCCGTCTCCACCTCCGCCTCCGCCTCCGGCCCTTCCCCCTCACCCAGCCAGCGGTAGACGACCAGCGCGGCCCGCGCAGCCACCTCGTTGACGACCCGCTGCTGCAGCGCGCCTTCGAGCGAGGCCCGCCGCGCGATCGAAGGGAAATGCGCCGGCGCGATCCAGCGCGCTCCCCGCTGCCGCGGGCAGAGCGAGCTGGCGAACTCGAACAGCTCCCGCGGTCGCCCCTTCATCCCCGCGCGCCAGAAGCGAGGCGCTCCCAGCCAGCCCGCCAGCAGGCGGTGCCCCTTGCCGCGCCCCCGCACGCGCCGACCCCAGGCCTCGACCGTGCGCCAAGCCACCCGATCCCCACCCTGGGCGCGCCGCAGCACGCCTCGCAGCGCTTCGTCGTCGTGGAGCTCGCTCTCCAACCCAAGCAACCACCCCACCAGCTCGCGCCAGCCCGAGGTGCAGTCCGCCTCGTCGGCCCAGCCTGCGAAGTTGCGCAGGGCGCGCCGGCGGTAGTTGGGGAGCTTGCCCCGCGAGAGGTCGCGCTGGACCAGGTCCACCGCGTGCAACAAGGTCCGCGCCGGCCCCTCGAGCTCGGGGCCGATCCCCTGGCGCGCGTCGTGGATCCCGCTGCCGAAGCGGCCGCGGGCGTGGTCGAGCTGGTGGTCCACCCGCGGCGAGGGCGCCGCGATCTTCTGAGCCACCACCCGCGCCGCCGCGCGCAGCTCCTCGGCCACGTGGCCGGCCTGCGCCAGCGCCGCATACGCAGGCGCGTACAACGCACACGCCAACGCCGCCGGCTCCAGCCCGCCCAGGTGATCGAACCAGCTCGAGCGCCCCGACGGCGGCCCGACCAGGAGCTGCACGGCCAGCACCTCGCAGCCGGCGGGAAGCTCGCCGGCGCGCAGCGCGCGCGCCAGCAGCCCGAGCAGCTCCTCGGGCGCCAGGTCGGCGCCGCGAATCCCTCTCCTCAGCTGCAAGTCACTCACCGCGGGGCTCCCACCAGCCAGCGGCCCTCGGTCCCCTTCCCTGAGGCGCCGGGCTTGGCTATCGTCCGCGCCATGAGCGAGACGATCTTCAGCAAGATCCTTCGGGGCGAGATTCCCTGTCACAAGATCTACGAGGACGAGCACGTGCTCTCCTTCCTGGACATAAACCCGGTCTCCAAGGGGCACACCCTCGTGATCCCCAAGGAGCCCGCGGCGACGCTCGACCAAATGAGCGACGAGTCCGCCGCCGCGATCGGGCGCGTGCTGCCGCGGATCAGCCGAGCCGTCCTCGCCGCCAGCGGGGCGACCGAGTTCAACGTGCTCCAGAACAACGGCCCGGGCGCGCACCAGGCCGTGTTCCACGTCCACTTCCACATCATTCCCAAGTTCTCCAGCGGCGCGGGGCTGGGCGTGGGCTGGCCCGCGGGCGCCCTCGAGGACGGCGAGGCGCTCGCCGCCTCGATCCGCGACGCCCTCGACTGAAGGACCCGCAGCTCGCCGCCCACGAGCGCGTGCGGCGCTTCGTCGACGTCGAGATCGTGCGCCTCCGCCCGCGCCGCAAGGACCCCGCGGGCAAGGTCGCCACGGCGCTGGCCTTCAACGCGGCCCTCGGCGACCCGCAGCGCAGCCAGCCCAGCGTTCAGGTCGCGGGCACGGCCGGCAAGGGCTCGACCTGTCAGCTCGTGGCGCACGCCCTGCGCGCGGCCGGCCTCCGGGTCGGGCTGCACACCTCGCCCTACCTGCAGGCCTTCTGCGAGAAGACCTGGATCGACGGGCGCTACGCCAGCGGGCCAGAGCTCGAAGCCGCGCTCGAGCCGGTGCGCCCCGTCGCGCTGCGCTTCGCCGCGGACGAAGCGGGACCCGCTTCCGTCCACGGGCTGACCTCGCTGGCGGTGTCCTACAACTCCTTCGCGGCGGCCGGCCTCGACCTCGCCGTGCACGAGACGGGCTGCGGCGGACGCTTCGACCTGGTCCAGGGCCTCGAGCGCGCCCTGTGCCTGGTCAGCGACCTGGCCCTCGACCACGAGCAGGCCCTCGGGCCGGGGCTGGAGCGGATCGCCTGGCACAAGGCCGGGATCTTCGAGCCGGACGTCCCAGCCGCTGCGCTGGTCGGCGAGGGCTTCGAGGTGCTCGCGCGCGAGGCCGAGCGCGTGGGCGCGCCCCTGACGCCCGTCGACCCCGCCGCGCTCTTCGTCGCGCCCGACCGGCTGCGCCTGCCGCGCCTGGGCGAGGTCGCCCTGCCCGGTCCCCAGCGCGGCTTCCGCGCGCGCAACCTGGCGCTGGCTGCGAGCGGGCTCGACCTCCTCAGCGAGCGCTGGCCCCTGCGCGCCGAGCACGTCGCCGCCGCCTGCGCAGCACCTCCCCTGCCGGGCCGCCTCGAGGAGGTCGCGCCGGGCGTGATCCTCGACGCGGCCCACAACCCGCACGAGCTGCGCGCTTGCCTCGACAGCCTGGCGGCGCCCGGCGAGCTGACGGTGCTCCTCGCCCTGAGCGGCGCGCGCGAGCCCGCCTCCCTCGTCGCCGAGCTGCCGAGCGACGCGCACCTGATCGCGACGACCCTCGAGCTCTACGGCAAGGAGGTCGTCCCCGCGGCAGCGCTCGTCGCCGCGGCCGCCGCGCGCGGGCTCTCCGCCGAGGCGGTCGATCCTCCCGAGGCCGCGCTGGAGGCGGCGCTGGCGCGCGGTGGACCGCTCCTCGTCACGGGCTCGCTCTTCCTGATCGGCCGCCTGCGCGATCGCTGGTTTCCGACCCGCGACGTGATCGCCCAGGGGACCTCCTGGCCGACGCGTTAAGTACGAACTTCGTCACGAAGCCCGCCTCTTACGCAAGCTGGACGGTGTCACCGTTCATGTAGACGCCCGGTCAACACCAGGCGTTTTCTGGGCTAAGCGCGATCCCAATTCTGGTCGGCTGGAAGGTGACATTCTCTAAACACTTGCGTCGACGCTTCCGTGACTGACGCCAAGCCCTCCTCCCTAGTCTCCTCCAGCGTTGGAAGAGAACCCCGGAGGAGGAAGACAGTGATTCGATTCGCCACGGCGACGACGACGTGCGCAGCGCTCCTGGCGCTCGCCCTCGTCGGCTGCGACACGGGCTCGCGCGAAGAGCGACCCACCACGACCGCGACCACCAACCCCGGCGCCACCGCCAGCCCAGCCCCCAGCGGCGGCACCTCCAGCACGACGCCCGTGACCTCGAGCGGCGCGGCCCCCGCCAGCAGCTCGACCCCGGCCGCGGTCCCGAGCGCCAACAGCCTCATCTCGGTGTTCCAGTTCGACCCCACGATCACGCGCGCCGCCAACCTGTGGCACATCGACTTCGACGGGCTGGGTGACGTGTTCCACCGCAACTGCGTCGGCCACGGCCTCGGCGTCGCGAGCGAGCCGCCCGACGCGCCGATCAACCGCCTGACCCGCGAGCGGGTGATCGCGGCCTGCATGCGGCGGATCAACACGGCCTACTTCCGCACCCCCGAGGGCAACTCGCAGGGTCCTCAGCAGAGCCTCGACATCAGCTTCCAGGCGATCACGCCCGACCCCGCCACCTACCCCGACGGGCCCGGGCGCGACTACAGCCGGATCTGCCTCGGCTCCCGCGAGAACAGCTGCACCGGCGGCACCCTGGGCGTCGAGACCGTCGACCCGGGCAACCGCCGCGCCGAGCGCGCCTGCGTGCTCAACCAGCTGGGCACCTTCGCCGGGCGGATCTGCGGCCAGAACTCGACCCTCGGGCGGCGGGCCGGCGGCCCCCTGACCCTGGCCGACCTCAAGTTCGTCGACGGGACCTACGCCCTCGGCAACGGGACCGCCCAGGAGGACCAGCGCTTCCAGGCGATCCGCGCGGTGATCCAGGACTGGGGCACCTCGCTCGGCAACGTCGTCGCCCACGAGGTCGGCCACTCGGTCGGACTCAACCACGTGGCCGACGGCATCATGATCGCGACCACCAACGCCCGGGACCTCTCGGACGTCAACCTCCCCTTCACCCAGCCCTCGATCGACGTGCTCGCCCGCAACATCGGCGTGACGGCGCAGTAGACCGCGGAAAGGACACCACCATGAACTTCGCCACCAAGCTCTCCGCGTTCGCCCTCTGCCTGGGCCTCGCGCTCCCCGCCGCCGCCTCCGAGTTCTATCGCGACGACGCCTCCCTCCCGCGCCAGCTCGAGCGCGCCGAGCAGGTCCTCGTCGGCCAGATCCAGGGCGCCGAGCCCGCCCAGCGCGCCGGCCACGTGGTGCTGACCGTCGCCGTCGAGCAAATGCTCAAGGGCGAGCCGAGCACTCGCCACGTGCTGGTCGAGGTCCGCGAGGGCGACACCCTCGCCCCCGAGCAGCGCTACGGCGTCCCCGGGCTCTTCGTGCTGACGCGCAGCGACGAGGGCGACAGCGCGCCCTGGCGCCTCGAGCGTCAGCGGGCCTCGCTCCTGTGGCTCGACGGCCCGCAGGCCAGCTGGACCCTCAACCTGGCTGAGGCCAGCCTGCGCGGCAACGCCGGCGCGCGCCGCCTGGCGCTGATCGACGCGCTCCGCGGCGGGACCCCCGAGCTCGCGACCGACGCCCTGCACGCCCTGCTCGAGGTCGAGGAGACCCCCAGCCCCGAGGTCGCCAGCCTGGTGCTCGAGGCGCTCGAGCTCGACCGCGCACGCCTGCAGGACCTGGGGCTCGCGATCGAGCTCCTCGGTCGGACCGGCGATCGCAACGTCCAGCCGGCCCTGCTCGAGGTCCTGCGCGGTGAGCGTCACTTCGGCGCCTTCGCCGCCCTGGGCGAGGCCCTGCGCAACACCGGCAGCGAGGCTGCCCTGCGCTCGCTCGAGCTCCTGCTGCGTGACGGGGACCCGCGCGTCCGCGCGCGCGCCGCTCGCACCCTCGGTGAGCTCGGCCCCGCCGCCACCGCGCCCCTGCTGCGCGCCACCCGCGACCCCGAGGTCCGCGTCCGCGCTCGCGCCGCCGTGGCGCTCGGCGTCGCGGCCCGCGAGCGGGCCAGCAGCAGCGCCGCCGCGCTCAGCCGCCTGGAGGCCCTCTTCAGCGAGGGCGCCAGCAAGGTGGAGCGCCGCGCCGCCGCCCTGGGCCTGATCGCCCTCGGCCGCCCTGGGATCCTCGCCCTGCGGGCGGCTCCGCAGAGCGAGCTCCGCGACAGCGTCCTGCGCGCCCCCGCGCAGTCGCGCTACGCCTTGGAGTGGTCCCTGCGCTAACGCTCACTGGGGGCCGGCCCAGGCAGGCCGACCCTTCGTCCCCAACCCACCACTGCCTGAACCCCTCCGAAGCCGCCCGGTCCCCGCCGGGCGGCTTCTCTCTGCGGGGGCGATCGTGGTCGAAGCGTGAAGACCTCGCGCTGGCCCTCCTCCGAGCGGGTCGGCTTTGCTAACTCACAGGTGTGCAGCCCCTCGACAGTTTCCCCGAGAGCGGCCCAGACACCTGGCTCGCCCGTCGCCTGCACGCCGCGGGCGTGCTGGACCTCGGGCTGCTGCGCGAGTGCCTGGGCGAAGTCCGCGCGCGGCGTGAGCGAGGCCAGCCAGGCAACCTGGCGGGGCTCCTCGTCGAGCGCCGGCTGCTGACGCCTGGCTCCCTGGATCTGCTGCAGGACAAGGCGCCTCCGGCGCCCGAGGTCCCGCGACGGATCGGCGCCTACGAGTGCCTGCGTGAGCTCGGGCGCGGCGGCATGGGCGTCGTGTACGAGGTTCGCCGCAGCGACACCGGGCAGCGCTTCGCGCTCAAGGCCCTGGCCGGCTCACCCGACGAAGAGGAGCGCGAGCGCTTCCGACGAGAGGTCGCGGTCCTGCGCTCGCTCGAGCACCCCCACGTGGTCGGCGTGCACGCGTTCGAGGTCGAGGCCCGCTGCCCCTGGTTCGTGCAGGACCTGCTCCCGGGCGGGTCGCTCTCGGAGCGGCTGCGGCAGGGGCCCCTGCCGTGGCAGGACGTGGTCGAGCTCGCGATCCCGCTCGCCGAAGCCCTCGCGCACGTCCACGAGCGGGGCGTGCTCCACCGTGACGTCAAACCGGCCAACGTGCTCTTCGACGAGGAGGGCCGCCCCGTGCTGACCGACTTCGGCCTGGGGCGCCGGGACCTCTCCCGCAGCCTGACCCAGAGCGGCGACATCCTCGGCACTCCCAGCTACATGGCTCCCGAGCAGGTCACGGGCGCCCGTCACGCGGGCCCCGCCGCCGATCAGTACGGGCTCGCGGCGCTGATCTTCAGCGCCATCGCGGGCGAGCCGCCCCACGGTCGCGGCAGCCTGCTGGTGCTCCTGGAGCGGGTCGTCCATGAGCCCGCCCCTGCCCTGCGCTCCCGGGTGCCAGAGGTCCCCGCGGGCCTGGACGCTGCGCTCGCGCGCGCGCTCTCCAAGCGGCCCGAGGACCGATATCCCAACCTGCGCGCCTTCGCCCACGCGCTGGCCCAGTCCCAGCACGTCCCGCGGGGCGGCCGGCTCCCGGCGGCGCTCGCGCTCTCGGCGGTCCTCGGCGCAGTCGTCCTGTGGGGCGCCTGGGCGGCCGGCCGGGGCTCCGCGGAGTCGGCGCCGGTCGAGGAGGAGAGCTCCCCCGCCCCGAGCTCCAGCAGCTCTTCGCCGGCGCGCGCCCTCAACGAGCACCCGCCGGAGTGGACCCCGCTCGGGGTCGAGGAGCCCCAGCTGAGCCCCCAGGTTGCCTGGCCGACGCCCGAGACCCTCAGCCCGCGCCTGGCCTTCACCCGCACGGACTCAGCCAGCCTGGTGCTCGGAGAGGGGGCCGCGCCGCTCGAGGGCGGCCGGGTGCAGCTGGAGGTCGACCCCCGGGCTGGAGACGTGCGCGCCCTTCAGCCCGGACAGGCCCTGAGCCACGGGCACACCGGCTTTGGGCGACCGATCGACGCGGGCCAGGGTCACCAGCTGGCCTGCCCCGACGACGCCGGCTACTTCTCCCTGGCCCTGGGGCGGGTTCGCTGGCGGGACCTCCACCTCGAGGCCCGCCTGTCCTACGTCCCAGACGGCTCGAGCCAGGTCTGGCTCTACCTCACGCCCGAGGTCCGCCTGGGCTTCCTGCTCCGCGAGGGCAAGCTGTTGGTCGGCGAAGAGGACTACGCCTTCCCTCAGGGGCCGGGGATCCCCTTCACGGTCAGCTTCGCGGCCAAGGGCCCCCAGGTCGAGGTCGAGGTCGAGGGGCGGCCCTACACCTACTCTCGCGCGGCGGGTGCCGAGGAGGTGGTCGCGAGCCCCGCGCTGCGCGCCGCCGAGCTCGCGGTGGTCCTGGAGCGGGCGGTGTTGACTGGGGTGCCCTTGACCTTGGCGCGCTCAGCGCGAGCGCGGCTCCCCCTTCGCTCGGGTCCGGCCCTCGGGATCGCGGTCGAGGGAGTCGCGGAGGACTACCCGCACGGCTCCTGGTGGGTGGGCCTGGCTCCCCAGGGGGAGGCGACCCGCCCGGAGGACGGCCTGCGGCTGCGTCGCGACCAGCGCCGCGCCTGGCTGGCGCGAGGGGAGCGGGTGCTCTGCGAAGTCGAGCTCGGCCCCGCGCGAGGGCCGGAGCGGCTGGCGCTCTGGCGCTGGGGCGCCCGCCTGGGGGGCTGGG
>CALDQK010001171.1 GCA_937911525.1 uncultured bacterium | reverse complement strand
GCGGCCGGCTGCTGGGCGGCAGGCTGCTGAGCAGCAGGTCCCACGCCAGCGGCGGCGGCCGCCTGAGCTCGCGTGCCCTGGCTGGAGCTCGACCCCCAGGAGCCCGCTGCGGCCTTGGCCGCCGGCTGCGAGCCCGAGCCGCTGGCGGCCTGGGGCTGGGCGTTGGGCGCGCCGCCCTCGGCCAGGTTGGGCCGCTGCGCGGCGTTGAGCTCCTCGCGGTGGTTCTGGAAGATCTGCTCGATCCGCTCGGCGAACTCGCGCGCAGAGGCAGGCCGCTCCTGCGGGTTCTTGGCCAGCGAGAGCAGGATTAGATCGTCGACGGCCTTGGGCAGCGAGGGGTTGTGCGTCGAGGGTGGCGCAGGCTGCTCGCGCATCAGCTTGATGATCGTCTCCATCGGGGTCCGCCCCTTGAAGGGGGGCTTGCCCGTCAGCAGCCAGTAGCCGGTGCCGCCGAGGGAGTAGACGTCGCTGCGCGGGCTGACGTTGCCGAAGGCCCCGCCCGGCTGGGCTTGCTCGGGCGGCATGAAGTTGACCGTGCCCATGATCGTGCCGGGCGCGGTCAGTTGGACGTCGGACTTCTGATCCTTGATCAGGCTGAAGTCCATCAGCACCGGGTGACCCCCACGACGCAGGCAAACATTGGCCGGCTTGAGGTCGCGATGGATCAGGTTCCGCTGGTGGATGTATTCGAGCGCCTCGCAGAGGCGCTGAACGACCTTCAAGGACTGAGCCGGAGTCAGGGGGCGCGTCTGCGCCAGCTGGCGCAGGTTCATCCCATCCTGGATCCAGTCCATGATGATGAAGAAACGCCCGTTCTCGTGGCCGACGTTGTAGATCTTGATGATGTTGGCGTGGCTCAGCTGGGCGAGGGCTCGGCCCTCTCGCACGAAGCGCTCTCGGTTCACCCCTTGGCTAGTGGCCTTGGGGGACAACACCTTGACGGCGACCGGGATCCCGAGGCGCTCGTAGTGCCCCTGATACACGTGGGCCATGAGGCCCTTGGAGACTCGTTGGATCAACCGCGCCCCACCCAGGACGCTGCCAACGAGGGGATCTTGGGACATCCGCAATCCTTCGCTGCGCGGAGATTTCCGACGGAACGACGATAACGCACCGACCCAGAGCAAACAACTCGCCGACGACGAGCGGATTTCAGGCTCGACACCTCCCCGCAAACGTATCCTGAGCCCGTGAATCGCCTCTCCTACTGCATGAACGTGCACCCCGGCGAGACCCTCGCCGACTTGCTCAGAAACCTGGCGGGACCCGTCCGCCGCGTGCGAGACCTGTGGCGAGGCCAGGAGCCCCTCGGGCTCGGGCTGTGGTTGCCCAGCAAGGCTGCCCGAGCCATCGCAGAGGACCCGGGCGTCGCCGACGAGGTCCGCGCGGCCCTGGCGAGCCAAGGTCTCTTCGCCTACACGGTCAATGCCTTCCCGATCGGGGACTTCCACGCCGAGTCGGTCAAGCGCGAGGTCTACCGCCCCAGCTGGGCCGAGGTCGAGCGGCTCGACTACACGCGCGCTGCGGCCCAGGCCCTGGCGGCCCTCCTCCCTGAAGGTGAGCGCGGCTCGCTCTCGACGGTTCCGGTCTCCTACAAGTCCTTCGCCGAGGCGAGCGAGCCCGCCGGGGCAGCCCTGGGCGAGCTGGCCTGGGAGCTCGAGCGCCTGGAGGCCGAGCGGGGCGTCTCGCTGGCCCTGGCCCTCGAGCCCGAGCCCCTCGCGACCCTCGAGACCTGCGCGGAGGCCGCCGCCTTCCTGAGCGAGCACGTGTTCGCCGGCAGCGGCGCCGCCGCCCTGGCCGCCGCGGGAGGACCCCGCGGCGAGCGCGGTGAAGCCGTCCTGCGCGAGCGGATCGGCGTCTGCGTCGACACCTGTCACCTCGCCTGCGCCTTCGAGGACCTCGAGCAGGGCCTCGCGACCTTGGCCGCGGCGGGTGTCCGCGTGGTCAAGGCCCAGCTGAGCTCGGCCCTCGAGCTGCGCGACCCCGCCGCCAACGAGGCCGGCTGGCGCCGGCTGCTCGAGTTCGCCGAGCCCCGCTACCTGCATCAGACGCGCGGGCGAGGCCGCGCAGGCGAGCTGATCGCCTGGGAGGACCTCGACCAGCTCGACGAGCGCGCGCGCGCCTGCGAGCTGCTGCGGACCCACTTCCACGTGCCCCTCAGCTGGACGGGCGACGAGGTCCTCGGCACGACCCGCCCCGAGCTGGAGCGAGGGCTGGCCGCCCTGGCGGCGGCCACCGATCACCTCGAGGTCGAGACCTACACCTTCTCGGTGCTCCCCCCCGCCGACCGCGCGCGCTACCACGGCGACGTGGTCGAGATGGTCGTCGCCGAGCTGCGCTGGGCCGAGGCCGCCTTGCGCGAGCGCGGCTTCACCTGCGGCTGAGCCGGGACGCAGCCTGCTCCGCCTAGGGACAGGGCGCCGCGCGCGTGTTATCACGTTCGCCTCGCAAGGAGGCTCCCATGACCCGCTCGGCGCCGCTCCCACTCCGCGCTCCGCTGCTCGCCCTGCTGCTCGGCCTGTTCCTGGCTGGCCCTGGCTTCGCCCAACAGCAGCCGCCCAGCAAGGAGGAGCAGTACGACCAGGCCTTCAAGATCGGCCTGCAGCTCCTGACCGAGCGCAAGATCGACGCCTCGATCCGGGCCTTCGTGGCCTGCGTGCGGCTCTTCCCGGACCGCCCGGTCGCCTACTACAACCTGGCCTGCGCCTACTCGCTCAAGAAGGACGAGCAGAAGGCGGTCGAGTTCCTCCGCCAGAGCTTCGAGAAGGGCTTCCAGGACCTGTCCCACTACCAGCGGGACATGGACCTCGACCCGGTCCGGCGCAGCCCCGCCTTCCGCAAGGCCTTCTCCGAGTTCGAGGCCAAGGTCCTCGGCGGCCTCGAGCCGGCCCTCAGCCACGTCCCCGAGGGCTCCAAGGCGCCCTTGCTCGTCTACCTGCACGACATGCGCGACCAGCCGACCAAGCAGCTCGAGGACCTGCGGGCGGCCTTCCCCGAGTGGGCGATCCTCGTCCCGCGCGGCTTCAAGGACCCCCAGCGGGGGGTCTACTACTGGGACCAGCGCGGCGAGTTCGTGGTCACCCAGCGCCTGCGGAGCTTCCTGCGCGAGCACCCGCAGGTCGACGCCAGCCAGGCCGTCGTGGTGGGCGAGGGGATCGCGGGGCCGCTCGCGGTCCAGGTCGCCGTGCACAACCCGGACATCGTCGGCGGCGTGCTCGCCGCGGGCGCCGGGCTCGAGGGCGCCGTCGAGGGCGACCTCAGCGACACCCGCGCCTACCTCGTCGTCCACGATAAGGACCCCCGCCAGGTCGCGGGCGGGATCATGGCGCGCAACGCCTTCGCCGAGGCCGAGTCCTCGGTCGTCCTCGAGCGCTACATGCTCGACAAGCCCTTCAGCAAGGACCGCGCGCTCCTGCTCCGCGGCGTCGGCTGGCTGCGCGGCAAGCGCGTGACCCTGCCCGGCGCGGGCGAGGACCACGACCTCTAGGCCGAGCGCCCGCTCGTCGACGGTGCAGATCAAGGCCAAGCACCCGCCTTGCCCCTACTGCCACGGCCCGGTGGAGCCGCGAGCGATCAAGGCGGCGTGCGATGGCTGCATGGCCTGGCACCACAAGGAGTGCTGGGACGAGCACGGCACCTGCGCCGCCTGCGCCTTCCCCGAGCCTCCCCTCGTGGCGCCCGCCTTCGAGATCCCCAGCCAAGAGGCGCGCGAGATCCGCGAGGCGCTCCGGCTCGGAAACCCGCTCGAAGCACAGGAGCTCTGCCTCGAGCTCCACGAGGACGAGCGCCAGGCCCGACGCCTCTACGAGGCCCTCCTCGACGAGGCCCGCCAAATGGGGCAGATCGAGTCGGCCAAGGCGCAGAACGAGCGGATCGTGACCCTGCTGGCAGAGGGTGAGATCACCGCCGCCCAGGATCAGTGCCTCGAGGCCGCTGGCGGCGACGAGGTCCGAGCGATCGAGCTCTACGAGTATCTGCTCAGCCGCGCCGACGAGCTCGGCCTGATCGAGCGCGCCGCGGGCGACGAGGACCTCTAGGGGACTCAGCCAGCCTTGCCGGCCTAGCCCACTTGGGCGCGCAGCGACCAGGGGTCACGGGAGTTCGAGCAGTCGCCGGAGTATCTTGGGGGCGTGAACGAAGCCGACGACGAAGACGACGACCTGCCCGACGCCTTCGAGGCGCCCGACCCCCGCCAGCCCCGCGAGCTGCCGCGCTACGAGGCGCAGCTCGCGGCCGAGGCCAGCGCCCAGGCCGGCTGCGTGCGCTGCGGCAACTCCTGCCGCTCGATCTACATTTGGCAGGGCGACGTCTCTGACTTCCATCAGCGCGACACCAAGCGCTGGATCGAGCTGCACGACATCGAGACCTTCGTCGCGCACCGCGAGGGCACCGACTACTGGGGCCTCAAGCTGCCGATCCCCTGCAGCCAGCTGGTCGAGACCGAGCCCGGGCGCTACGGCTGCGCGATCTACGACCGCCGCCCGCTCTTGTGTCGCACCTACGAGGGCGAGAACCCCGACGGGCCCCAGCCCGGCTGCGGCTTCTACCGCGACGTCGACTGGCAGCCCCCCGCGGCCACGATCACCGGTCCGGCCCCCGGCGAGGGGAGCGAGATCGAGCCGATCCTGCGCGCGCTGCCCGGCTGGTTCGGAATCGAGGAGGCCCTGCTCGACTACGTGGCAGCGGTCGGCGAGCTCGACACCTGGACCGCGACCCGCGCGGGCGAGACGCTCGGCTTCCTGAGCGCCAAGCGTCACTCGGAGCAGGCGGCCGAGATCCACGTGATGGCGATCCGCCCCGAGGCGCGCCGCCAAGGGCTCGGCCGGCGCCTGCTCCGCGCGGCCGAGAACAGCCTCCGCGCCCGCGGCGTGCGCTTCCTGCAGGTCAAGACCCTCAGCGCCTCGCGCCCCGACGAGGGCTACGCGGAGACGCGGGCCTTCTACGAGGCGCAGGGCTTCGTCCCGCTCGAGGAGCTGCCCACGCTCTGGGGCGAGGCCAACCCCTGCCAGCTATACGTCAAGCATCTCCCTTGAGCTCGAGCCCGAGCCGCCCGCCGCTCGCGTCGCGCAGGGCGCGCTCGAGGGCGTCGAGCTGCTCGTCGGGGACGGCGAGCGAGAGCGAGACGCGGGCCTCGTAATCGGCCGAGACGGGCTCCAGCCCGAGCTCGCGCAGGACGCCCTCCACGAGCCCGGTGTCGGGGTAGTCGAAGCGCAGGCGAGCCGCGCGCGTGGCCACGACCTCGCGCGTGGGCGCCTCGGCCAGCAGGGCGCGCGCCGCGCCGCCGTAGGCGCGCACCAGCCCGCCGGTGCCGAGCTTGGTCCCGCCGAACCAGCGCAGGACGGCCACGCAGGTGTCGCGCAGGTCTCGCGCCTCGAGCTCGCGCAGGATCGGCCGGCCCGCGGTCCCCGAGGGCTCGCCGTCGTCGCTGGAGCGCGTGCGCGGCTCAGCGACCCCCAGCGTCCAGGCGTAGCAGTGGTGCCCCGCTCCGCGGTGGGCTTCGCGCAGCGCGTCGAGGAAGGCTGCCACCGCCGCCTCGTCCGCGACGGGGCTCGCGAAGGCCCAGAAGCGCGAGCCCTTGATCTTGGGGAGCTCGAGGTCCGCCGGCGCCGAGAGGGTCAGGTGCGAGGCCATGCGCTCATCCAATGCCCGAGCGAGAACCAAGGCAACCCAGGGTGAATTCCTCTTGCGCCGCCTCCCCCGGCTCGATTTGATTTGGGCATGAGCAGCCCAGCCATCACCCACCTCTCGTGGGGCAAGCTCGAGGTCGCCGACCACGGGACCTTCAAGGACGCCAAGCTCTGGCCCGGCGGCGCGCGAGCCTGGGACTGGAGCGAGACGGGCACCCGCCACGAGCCCGGGATCCAGCCCGCCGACGTCGCCGAGCTGCTCGCGCAGGGCGCCGAGGTCGTGGTCCTCTCGCGCGGCATGCACGAGCGGCTGCTGACCTGCCCGGACACGCTGGCGCTCCTCGAAGAGCGCGGCGTCGAGGTCCACGTCCTCCAGACCGAGGAGGCCGTCGCAACCTACGAGTCGCTGCGGACCACGCGCCCCGTCGGCGCGCTGATCCACTCGACCTGCTGAGCGCGAGCGCACCCCATGAAGTCGACCCAGAAGTTTCCCCGCCGGGCGGCGATCCACCTCGTCGAAGAGCTCGACATCGAGACCCTCCCGCCCGGGACCCACCGCCTCCGCCTGGAGCTGGGCGAGGACGGCACCTCAGCGCCGATCCGCGCGCCGGTCCACGTGATCAAGGGCCACAAGCCGGGCCCCGTGGTCGGGATCACGGCCGCGATCCACGGCAACGAGGTCAACGGGATCCCCACGATCCACCGGCTCTATCGCCGCCTCAAAGCCGAGGAGCTCGCGGGCACGGTCGTCGCCGCGGCCCCGGTCAACGTGCCGGGCTTCCTCCGCAACCAGCGCGAGTACAGCGACGGCAAGGACCTCAACCGGCTCTTCCCCGGCAAGCCCGACGGTCACGAGAGCCAGGTCTACGCGCACGCGATCATGCAGCGCCTCGTGCGCCACTTCGACTACCTGCTCGACCTGCACACCGCGAGCTTCGGCCGGATCAACTCGCTCTACATCCGGGCGGACATGACCCGCCCCAAGGCCGCCGAGCTAGCGCGCGTGATCAGCCCCCAGATCATCGTCCACAACCTGGGCAGCGACGGGACCCTGCGCGGCGCGGCCGAGGACCTCGGGATCTGCTCGATCACGGTCGAGATCGGCAACCCGCAGCGGGCCCAGGGCAAGCTGGTGCGCGACTCCAGCGCCGGGCTCCGGGACGCGCTGGAGCACCTGGGCATGGTCACCTCGGACGAAGAGCGCGCCCCCCCGGACACGATCGAGTGCAAGCGCAGCTTCTGGCTCTACACCGACGGCGGAGGAATCCTCGAGGTCTTCCCCAGCCTGCGCGATCGCATCGAGCAGGGCCAGCCCGTGGCCCAGCTGATCAACGAGTGGGGCGAGGTCCACCGCACCTACGAGGCGCCGGAGGCGGGCGTCGTGGTCGGCATGGCGACCAACCCCGTCGCGCAGTCCGGCTCGCGGATCCTGCACCTCGGCGTCGAAGGTCGCGTCGAATAGGAAGCGCGGCGAAGGCGCCCGGGCGTGGCGATTTAGAAGGAAAGCACGAACGCAGGAAGGACAGGAAGGCTGCGCCTGTTTGGCAGGCGAGGGCCGACGCTCAAGAGGCGCGCAGATCGCTGGATCGCGGCCAGGGCTCCTTCCTGATTTCCTGCTCTCCTGCTTTCCTTCTAAATCGCCGCGTCAACTCGCCCCCGCCGAGAGCAACGCTAGGACAGCGCCTTTCCTCGCCGCGGGCCCCAGAGGCGGGCCAGGGCGGGGAGCAGGACCAGCGCGGCCAGGAGCAGGGCCAGCGCGCCCAGGACCATCACGTGGCCCATGCTGGCCAGGCCGGGGTGCGACGAGGTGGCCATGGCGCCGAAGCCGATCGCCGTCGTGAGCGAGGACAGGATCACCCCCGTGCCCGTGGCGTGGGCGACGAGGGGCTCGCCGGGCGCCTCGCACCAGCGGTTCATCACGTGCACGCCGTCGTCGATCCCGAGGCCGATCAGGACGGGCACGGTGAAGAAGTTGGCCATGTTGAAGTGGACGCCGAGGCCGCCCATGGCGGCCGCCAGCCAGAACCCGCCCACCAGCAGCGGGACCAGGGCCAGGAGCGCCGCGCGGCCGCGGAAGTCGAGCAGCAACACGCCGACGACCAGGATCAAGGTCAGCGCCGTGGCCTGCTGGACCGACTCGCGCATCACCCCGGTCGACTCGTAGACCGAGACGGTCGCCCCCGTGACCGCGGGGTCGACCTGCCGCACGGCGCGCAGGAAGCGGGCCAAGGCGGCCGGGTCCCAGAGGTCCTCCTGGGGGTGCACGTAGACCGCCAGCCGCCCGTCATTGCCGACGAGGTGCCCCCGCCAAGGCTCGGGGAGGGTCGCGAGGGTGTAGCCGCTCGGCTCGAGCAAGTCGACCAGCCGGCGCAGCCGCGCCTGCAGCTCGCCCACGAAGGCGGCTTGGCGCTGCGAGAGCCGCTCGGTCGGCGGCAGCTCCTCGGCCAGCGCGCTCAGCCGCTCCTCCAGCTCCAGCAGGCGCGCCACCGCCTCGCGGGCCTCAGGCCCCGCGCGGAGGGCGCCTTCGGCGGCCTCGCCCAGGGCGAGCGCCAGCTCCTCGATGGCCGACCGGAGCGCCTCGGGCTCGACGGCGGGGACCGGCGGCGCCGGCTCGAGAGCCCCGATCCGGCCCGCCAGGGCGCGGAGTCGCGCCCGCCGGGCCTCGACCGCTGGCCCCACGAGGAGGGCGGCGCTCTCGGCGCCCGCCACGACGCTCGAGTCCAAGGCGGCGAACTCGGCCTGGCGGCGGGCGGCGGCGGACACGTCCTCCACCAGGGAGACCGTCAGCCAGGTGCCCTTGTCGGCGGCCATCAGCCGGCGCTCCCACACCACCGACTCCTCTCCGCTGGCCTGGAGCGAGAGCAGGTTCTCGTTGAAGGACAGGTGCCGCGCGCCCAGGAAGCCGAGCGAGCTGAGCAGCAGGGCGCCGCCCAGCACGAGGAGCGGGCGCTCGGCCAAGCGCTCCAGCGCGGCGAAGGTCGGCAAGGGCGGGGCCTCGAGCCCGCTCCGCCGCCCGTCGACCACCACCAGGAGCGCGGGCAGGACCAGCATCGTGCTCAAGCAGCAGAGCAGGATCCCGGTCCCCGCGATCAGCCCCAGCTCGGCCAGGCCGAGGAAGTCGGAGAGGGTGGTCGTGTAGAAGGCGAGCGCGGTGGTCAGCGCCGCGGTCAGGTTCCCGCGCCCGACGTGGAGCACGGCCGCGGTCGCGGCCGCGGCGACGTCCCCCTCGCCCAGCGCGCTCTGGTAGCGGGCCAGGAGGTGGATCCCAAAGTCGACCCCGATCCCGATCAAGATCACCAGGAACACCGAGCTGAGGAAGTTCAGGGTCCCCACGGCCAGGGTCGCGAAGCCCGCCGTCCAGGCGATCCCCACCAGCAGCGCCACCATCGCCAGCAAGGGGCGAAGCAAGCTGCGGAAGAAGAGCGCGAAGGCCAGCGAGACCCCGGCGATCGCCAACAGGGCCGCCAGGGCCATGTCGTCGGAGGTCCGGTTGACCTCGTCGGCGCTCAGCGCGGCGCGCCCGGTCACGCCGGCCTCGACCGCGGGGTAGCTGCGGCGGGCCCGCTCGACCGCTGCCCGCGCCTCGCCCAGCGAGGCGGCCACGGGGTCGAGCTGGGCGAAGTCCTTGCGCGGGATCGCCGAGACCACGAGCAGGGGACCGAAGCGCTGCTGGCGCAGCTCGTCGGGCACGTGCAGGGCCGGCAGGAAGGGATCCAGCGCCGCCTCCGGCCCCGGAGCCTCGGCCGGCGGACGCGCCGACGCCTCGAGTTCGCCCACCAGGCCACTCAGGAGGACCAGGCCGGCCTCGGCGCCCGTCGCCGCCTCGGGCTCGGCAGAAGCGCTCTGGAGCTCCCCCCCGACCAGGTCGAGCAGGGCGGCGTAGCTCTCGACCCTGGCCAGGGACCTCAGCTCCTCGGCCGCCGGAGTCAGCTCCGCCACCAGGCGCTCGACGTCGGCGTCGGGAGCGAGCAAGAGCAGGTTGTCGCCCAGGTCCTCGTCGGTGTAGCCAGCGTGGACGTCCTGGAAGAGGTCGGGCCGGCTGGCCAGGTCTGCCGCCACGTCGTTGGCGAAGGCCTGGGCAGTGGCTGGGTCGGCGCTCGTGTCGACGACGACGTAGAGGTACTCCCGATCGCCGAAGGTGTCGAGGAAGCCGATGTAGTCGCGCTGGTAGGGCAGGTCCGGCGAGGCCAGCCGGTCCTGGTCCGAGTCCAAGCCCAGGTGGAGCGCCGCCGCTCCTCCGGCCACCGCCGCGAGCAGGAGCGAGACCCCGATCACCAGGCCGCTGTGGCGAACGGCGAGGGCGGCCAGGGCCCGCAGGAGGCGCTCGCGCAAGGCGCTAGCGCCCCAGGATCGTCTGCCGGCCGAGGCGGGTGCTCATCTTCACGAGCGTCCCCGTGACGCTGGTCTCGCTGAGCGTCTGGTCGAGGGCCGTCACGATCCAGTCCACGTCGGCCTCGGTCAGGCAGAGCGTGGGCAGGAACTTGAGGATGTCGACGTGGTGCCCCGCGGTCTGGGAGAGGACCTGGTGCTTCTCGAGCAGGGTCATGACCACGGCCTGGGTGAAGAGCGCCGGCTCGATGGACTCGCGCAGCATGCGCCCCATCTTGCCGATGAACCCGCCGGAGGCGCCGAACTCCACCGCCAGCATCAGGCCGCGACCGCGCACGTCGCGAATGATCGAGTGCTTCTCCTTGAGCTGCTCGAGGCGACCGCGCAGGAGCTCGCCCATTCGAGCGCTGTTGCCGACCAGGTCCTCTTCGTCCATCACGTCGAGGGTCGCCAGACCCGCGGCCATGGCCAGGTCGTTCTGGTAGAAGGTCGAGCCGTGCACGATGCAGCGGTCGAGGCGGCTGAAGGTCTTCTTGTGCACGTCGTCGCGCAGCAGGACCGCGCCCACGGGGACCGCTCCCCCGCTGAGCGCCTTGGAGATCGTGAGCACGTGCGGCGTTACGCCGAACTGCTCGCTGGCGAAGAAGGTCCCCGTCCGCCCGAGCCCGGTCTGGACCTCGTCCATGATCAGGAGCGCCCCGTAGCGCTCGCAGAGGCGCAGCGCCTCGGGGAAGAAGCCCTCCGAGGGGACGTAGACCCCCTTGCCCTGGATCGGCTCGCAGACCATGGCCGCGACGTCGCCGCGCTTGAGCTGATCCTCGAGCGCGTTCAGGTCGTCGAAGGGGAGCTCGCGCACGTCGGCTAAGAGCGGCTCGAACTGCTCGCGGAACTGGCTGCAGCCGTTGAGCGAGAGGCTGCCCATGGTCAGCCCGTGGAAGGCCCGCTCCCAGTGGAGGATCGCCGGCTTGCCCGTCGCGGCCCGGGCGAACTTGAGCGCCGCCTCGACCGTCTCGGTCCCCGAGTTGGCGAAGAACACCTTGTCCAGCCCCTCGGGAGCACGCTCCACCAGGGCCTCGGCCAGGAAGCCGCTCAGGGTCGCGCAGTCCATCTTGACCAGGTTGGGCAGGTTCAGGGAGAGGGCCTGCTCGATGGCAGCCCGCACGGCTGGGTGGTTGCGACCGACGTTGAAGGTCCCGTACCCGCTGATCAGGTCGAGGAAGCGGGTCCCCTCGGCGTCGTAGAGATAGGAGCCCTCGCCGCGGGTGTAGGCGCGGTCGAACTTGATCGTGCGCAGGACCTTGACGAACTGCGGGTTGATGTGGCGGCTGTGGAGCTCGTAGATCTCGTCGGCGCGAGTGTCGAGCAGCTGCTTGAGGTCAAGGGCCAAGGTGTCCTCCCTGGAGGTTCCGGCGCAGGAAGATACTCCAATCCCCCCATGAAGCCCGCCTCGAGTGGCCGTACGCGACGCGACCCCAACCCAGCCTTGACCGAGTCGGGGCCGCGAGCCTGCGCGAGGAGGGCCTACTGCTGGAGCATTCGGATCGTGTTGCCGCCGCTGGGGTGCGGGCGGCATTCGAACTCGGCCAGATGGTTGCTCGAGTGCGGGAAGAACTGGTTGGCCATCCCGCTGTCGATCGTCGCCCCGCTGTCGGCGAAGCGGATCTGGACCCGCCCGTTCTCGCGCTCGATGCTCACGTGATACACGCCCTGCGGGTTGTTCTGGTAGACGCTCTGCTGCATCACCTGCGCGACCTCGTGGACCGCGATCCGCAGCGCCTCGAGCTTGGGTCCGCCGACGGCCGTGGCGCAGACGGAGGTCACGAGGTGGACCAGGCCTTCGCCGCACTCCTTGCTCGCGGTCAGCGAGAGGTTGACGGGGCTGGGCTTGTTGTCGCCGCCGAAGCGCAGGTTCCCGTCGCCCTTGGCGGTGATGAACGTGTAGCAGCGCGGGCACTTCCAGTTGCCGGCGCTCGCGACCTCGACCTGCACCCCGCAGCCCTGGCAGCTGATCGTCTGGGGGAAGCCGCCGCCGCCGCCGC
>CALDQK010001170.1 GCA_937911525.1 uncultured bacterium | reverse complement strand
GCCGTGGACCATGGTGTAGGCGTATTCGATGCCCTGGCCGTAGGCGCCGCCGTGCTCCTTGAACAGGGTCATCAGGTCGTCGTAGTGCTCGCGATTGGCCCAGTCGCGCTGGAACTCGAGCACGGTCGCGATCGTGGTCATGGGGACCGCGCCGGCCTGGACGCAGCGCTTCATCGCGGCGTCGTGTGCCATGGCGGAGGTCGCGCCGCAGGCGTCCTCGACGACGTAGACGTTGTAGCCCTCGGCCAGCATTTGCAGCGTCGGCCAGGTGACGCAGACCTCGGTCCAGAGGCCGGCGATGATGATGTTCTTCTTGCCGGTCGCCTTGATCGCCTCGCGGAAGGCCTCGGTGTCCCACGAGTTCATGCCGGTCCGCTCGATCGGCTCCTGCTCGGGGAACACGTCGAGCAGCTCGGGCCACATGTAGCCGCTGAAGCTCTTGGTCTCGACGGTGGTCAGGATCGCGGGGACCCCGAAGAGCTTGGCGCCCTTGGCGAGCATCACGGTGTTGTTGAGCAGCTGGTGGCGATCGATGTTCGCCACGCCGAAGGTCATCTGCGGCTGGTGATCGATGAACACCACGGCGCAGTTGTCGGCGGTGATCAGCCCCTGGTCGGTGTCGGGGAGGATCGAGGTCATAGAGGTTCCTTGCGTAGGAGTGGACAGAGGTTGGGCGTCGGCGCGGCGGAGCTCGCCGCGCGCATAGAGGAGTGGGCGTTGGTGGGGGAGGGCGCCCCCGCCGTGGCGGGGGCGCCTGAGGATCAGGCGAGGTCGAACAGAATGAAGTCCGCGCCCTCGCTGGAGGCGAAGTCGAGCAGGCGCTGGTCGCTGACCCGGAGGCCGTCGCCGGCGCTCAAGGTGTATCGCTCAGCGCCGAGGCGGACCTCGAGCTGGCCCGAGGTGACCTGGACCCAGGCGTGGCGCTGGGGCGCGAGCTCGTGGCGCAGCTCGGCGCCGCCCGAGAGCTTGCTCACGTAGAGCGAGACGTCCTGGTGGATCGTGAGCGAGCCCTCGCGACCGTCCTCGGAGCCGACCAGGACCAGTCGATCGCGGCGCTCCTCGGGGGCGAAGTGCTTCTGCTCGTAGCCCGGCTCGAGGCCGCGCCGGTTGGGCTCGATCCAGATCTGGAGGAAGTGGACCAGCCGCTCGGACGAGTTGTTGAACTCGCTGTGGAGGATCCCGCTCCCGGCCGACATGCGCTGCACGTCGCCCGGGCGGATCACCGAGCCGTTGCCGAGGCTGTCCTCGTGCGCCAGCTCGCCCTCGAGCACGATCGAGACGATCTCCATGTCGCGGTGGGGGTGGGTGCCGAAGCCCTTGCTCGGCTGGACCCGGTCCTCGTTGATCACGCGCAGGCGGCGGAAGCCCATCTGGTCGGGGTCGTAGTAGCCGGCGAAGGAGAAGGTGTGGTGGCTGTCGAGCCAGCCGTGGTCAGCGTGCCCGCGCTCGGTGGCCTTGCGAAGGGTGGCGTTGCTCACGCGAGCTCCTCTCGTCCATGCGGTGCGTCGAGCTCGAGGGCGGGCCCGAGGGGCACGACGCGGGTGGGGTTGATCTTGTCGTGGGTGACGTAGTAGTGACGCTTGATGTGGTCGAAGTCGACCGTCTCGCTGATCCCTGGCTGCTGGTAGAGGTCGCGCAGGTAGCCGGAGAGGTGGGGGTAGTCGGCGATCCGCCGCAGGTTGCACTTGAAGTGGCCGACGTAGACGACGTCGAAGCGGATCAAGGTCGTGAACAGGCGCCAGTCCGCCTCGGTCGGCTGGCTCCCGACCAGGTAGCGCTGCCTGGCGAGGCGTTCGTCGAGCCAGTCGAGGCTCTCGAAGAGCTCGCTGACCGCCTCGGCGTAGGCCTCTTGGCTGGTGGCGAAGCCGGCCTTGTAGACCCCGTTGTTGATCGTGCGATAGACGCGCTCGTTGACCTCGTCGATCTCGGCGCGCAGGGCGAGGGGGTAGAGGTCGAGCTCGGGGTGCTCGGCGAAGGCGTCGAACTCCGCGTTGAGCATGCGGAGGATCTCGGAGGACTCGTTGTTGACGATCCGCTGCTCGACGCGGTCCCAGAGGACGGGGACCGTGACGCGGCCTTCGAACTCCGGGTCGCTCTTGCGGTAGGCCTCCGCGAGGAACTCGAACCCCTCGAGCGGGTCGGGCTCGTCGGTGAAGGCCCAGCCGCGCTCGTCGCGGATCGGGTCGACGACGGTCAGGCCGATCGCGTCCTCGAGCCCCTTGAGGTGGCGCACGATGATCGTGCGGTGGGCCCAGGGACAGGCCAGGCTCACGTAGAGGTGATAGCGTCCCGCCTCGGCGGGGAAGGGGCTCGAGCCATCGGCTCGAACCCAGTCGCGGAAGGCGCTCTCCTGACGGTTGAACGCCCCTCGGCGGGTGGTCTCGCGGCGGAACTGGGCGGTGGTGCTCATGGGCTGTCCTTTCGTAGGGAGAGCATGAGCGAAGGCCCTGCCAAACCATGCGGGTGAGAAAGAAACGACTTAGCGCCTCCGTTCGATCGTATTGATAGTCAGCTTGATAGGTTATCGATCTGATCGATTGGAGGAGGCGTGAAAGCCGAGGACCTCGACCTGCGCGAGCTGCTCGAGTTTCAGCCCGAAGGGGGGCTGCTCCACTTCGCGGGCCAACGCGCCCTGCTCTTCGACGCCGCCGCGCTCGGCCTGCTGCGCAAGGAGCTGATCGACACCCTCGGCCTCTCGGGCGCGCGCGGGGTCCTGACGCGCTTCGGCTTCGCCCACGGCTGGCGCACCGCCGAGACCTTGCGCCGCGCCTTTCCCTGGGACGACGCCGGTGAGTGGCGCCGCGCCGGCGGTCGACTGCACACCCTGCAGGGGCTGGTGATCGTCGAGGGCCTCCCTGGCCAGGGCGAGGGCGGGCGCCCCTTCGCCGAGGCGCTCTGGCACGAGTCCTTCGAGGCCGAGCAGCACCTGCTCCAGCGCGGGCGCGCCGAGGCGCCAGTGTGCTGGAGCTTGAGCGGCTACGCCTCGGGCTACCTCAGCTACAGCAACGACGCCGAGATCTACTGCGTCGAGAGCCAGTGCGTCGCGCGCGGGGACTCGGTGTGCCGCTTCGCCGCCCGCTCGCGCTCCGAGTGGGGCGAGGCGATCGAAGCGCACCTGCCCTACTACGAGCGCGACTGCCTCGACGAGACCCTGCGGCAGACCCGCGACGCGCTCGCGCAGGCCCGCAAGCGGCTGCGCGCGCAGCGGCGCCGGCTCGACCCCGACACCCGTCAGGCCCTGGACCCGAGCGGGATCGTGGCCCGCAGCGCGAGCATGCAGGCCGTGCTCGACCTGGCCCGCCGCACGGCGCAGGTCGACACGACCGTGCTGGTGACCGGCGAGAGCGGGGTGGGCAAGGAGCGCGTCTCGCGCCTGATCCACGCCGCCTCGCCCCGGACCGGCGGTCCCTTCGTGCCGGTCAACTGCGGCGCGATCGCCCCCCAGCTGCTGGAGAGCGAGCTCTTCGGCCACGCGCGCGGCGCCTTCACGGGCGCCAGCAGCGAGCGCGTGGGCCTGTTCGAGGCGGCCGCGGGGGGAACGCTCCTGCTGGACGAGGTGGGCGAGCTGCCCCTCGCGACGCAGGTCAAGCTGCTGCGCGTGCTCCAGGAGCGCGAGGTCCGCCGGGTCGGCGAGAACGTGGGTCGCCCGGTCGACGTGCGCGTCGTCGCCGCGACCAACCGCGACCTGGCGCGCGAGGTCCGCGAGGGGCGCTTTCGCGAGGACCTGCTCTACCGGCTCAAGGTGATCGAGCTGCGGATCCCGCCCCTGCGCGCGCGCCCCGCGGACGTGCTCCCCCTCGCGCGCGCCTTCGTGGCCCAGCACGTCGAGCGCCTGGGCTGCCCGGCCCGCGCCCTCAGCCCCGGGGCCGCGGACCTCCTGACTCGCTACGCCTGGCCGGGCAACGTGCGCGAGCTGAACAACGCCCTCGAGCGGGCGGTGGTCGTGGCCGAGGGCGAGCGGATCGAGCCGGCCGACCTGCCGCCCGAGGTCCGCGGCGAGACGCAGCTCGCGAGCCCGATCCGCGCTCCCTCGAGCGGAGCGGCGCCCGAGCTCGTCCCCAAGCGCCCCCTGGCCGAGGTCGAGCGCGAGCACATCCTCGCGACCCTCGCCGCCAACGAGGGCAATCGGGCCCAGACTGCGCTCGACCTCGGGATCGGGGTCGCGACCCTCTACCGCCGCTTGCGCAGCTACCGGGCAGAGGGCTGAGCCGCCTCACCTCGACGGTGACGTCCCGCAGGGACACGAGCGGCCCGCCCCCAGGGGAGCCCAGCCCACCACCAAGGACTTAGCGGCTGGCACGGGCTTCGGGTCCTCGTGGGCTGAACCCCAGGAGGACCCATGACCCGCTCGCTCTCCCTCGCCTTGACCGCCGCGCTCCTTCTGCCCTGCGCGGGCTGCGCCAGCGTCGACTACGTCGGCGATCGGCACGCGCCCGTCGCCGACGCGCGGGTCGTGCTCAGCAAGGACGCCCTGGTCGGCAACTACGAGCCCATGGGCCGCGCGGTCGCGAGCATGCCCGCGGGCTTCTCGGGCGATCAGCTGCGCGAGGCGCTCGAGGAGAAGGCCGAGGAGGTCGGCGCCCACGCCGTGGTGCTCGGCGACTACCGCAAGGTCGTCGCGAGCACCCGCGTGCGCTGGGACTACACGCCCTACAGCGGCCCCTACCCCGGCTGGAGCGTCGGCGGCGGCTACGCCTGGACCGGCTACCCCTTCAGCTACGGCTGGCGCGAGCCGACCCGCGTCTACAGCTACGACATCGAGCTCAAGGCGCTCTTCCTGCGCCGCGTGGAGCCCGAGACCGCGACCAAGTAGGCGCTACCAGGGGCAGCGCGGTCGGGCGTCGGACTCGATCGCGCTGAGGAAGGTCTCGACGTGGGGGCTGCGGCGGCGCAAGAGCCCGCTCGCGAGCGCCTGGACCGCGGGGTGCGCCGAGCGCCACTCGCTCAGGTCGTCTCCGTAGTCGAACCTGAGCGCCCCGAGCACCTGAGCGCCGACCTCGACCTCCAGGCGCCGCGGCTCCTCGCGCAGCTCGCGGCGGAAGCCCTCGCCGACGGCGCTCAGCAGCGCGCCGGCGTAGGCTCCTTCGACCCCCACCACGCTCACGCCGGACGAGGTCTCGCTGCGGCGGGCCAAGACCTTGGCGCCGCCGGGGAGCGTGAAGTGGAGCAGCTCTTCGCTGGAGCCCTGCGCTGCGCTCGCGACTGGCGCGGGCAGCGGACAGTTGAGGACCTGGCCCTCGGAGAGCACGACCGCGCGTCGGACTCGCCCGTCTCGCTGGTCGACCTCGAGGCCGAACACCAGCTCTTCCCCCAGGACGCTCTGGGTGCTCTCGATCAGCCAGGCCCCCTCTCGCTGACCCACGAGCGCGATCTCCCGCCGGCTCTCGGCGCCGCCGCTGCGTGAGATCTGCACGATTCGCTGGCCGACTCGCGCGCCGGGGCCGACCTGGAAGCGGCCCGGCGGCGCCAGGTAGTCGCGCGCCTGGGGCGGAGCGGGCGGCGGAGGCGGCGGCTGGGGCTCGTGCTGAGCGAAGCGCTCGAGCAGCTGCGCGTAGCCGGCCGCGTCGATCGCGGTGTAGGTGTAGCCGCTGCGGTGGCGATAGCGGAGCACGCGCGGCGCGCCACCTCCCGCGGGGTAGAGCGCGCTGATCGCGCCGAAGCGGTCCTCGCGGGCGTAGATCTGGAGCCGCCGCAGCACCCCGCCACAGGGCAGGGGCTCGGCGCCCAGGTCGCGCAGCTCGTGCGGGTAGCTGTGGACCAGCTTCTTGAGGTCGGTGTAGAGCGGCGCCTGGGCGCGGGCGGGCAGGCCTTCGTCGAGGAGGAGCGGGTAGAGGAAGGCCAGCAGCGTAGTGGGGAGGGCCTGGGAGTCGTAGCTGCGCACGCGGCTGCGGTCCTGCCCCCAGCGCGCGATCAAGCGCCCTTGCTCGGGTCGGATCAGCCCCTCGGTCGCGCCGGAGACGTAGCGGGTTTCGAGCAGCCGCAGCTCACCGTCGAGCAGGGTGCGGAGCTCGCTGCGCCCGTCCCTGCCGCTGAGGTCGTGGCGGACGACCTCGATCGCCAAGCCCTCGCCCCGCGCGCGCAGGCAGAGCCGGAGGGCGACTTCGCCGCCGTCGTCGTCGTCGCGCACGTGGAAGGCGCGCTCGCCCAGGAGTCGCGACAGCGTGCCCGCGGCCCGCGCCCGTCGCAGGGCGTCGCGGAGGGCGACGCGTCCGCTCGGCAACTCGCTGCGCCGGCGCTTGGTGCGGCTCGCCGCCTCGAGGGCGCCCCGCGCTGCGACCTGGGCTTGGGTCGCGGCCACCTCCGTGGCCATCCGCTCTCGCTCGGGACCCGGCGGGAGCTTGCTCATCTTCTCGCGCATGAAGATGGAGAAGGCGGCCGTCAGCGCCTCTGCTGCCTCCTGCTCGGTGGTGGCGCGACGAAAGCTGCGCTGGAGCGTGGCGCGGGCCTGGTCCTTCTCGACCATGGCGGCCAGGGGCTGCAGCCGCTCTTCGAGTCGGGCGCGCTCGGCGCCTGAGAGGAGCGGCAGCGCTCGACTCCAGGCCGAGTAGGCGCCGTGCTCGTCCTCGAGGGCCAGCTTGGCGTGCCCCCAACCGAGGAGCGCGCTCCCGAGCCCCGGCGAGCCAGGCACTCGCTCCAGGATCTCGACCGCCTGCTGGCAGGCGTAGTCGGCGCCGACGGGGTCGAGCTCCTTGAGCCGGAGCGCGCCGATCCGCGCCAGGGCGTGCGCGAACTCGGCGCGCTGGTCGGGCAGGGCCGCCCCCGCGGGCAGCCGGAGCGGCATCAGCTGATCGACGTCCTTGTCGCGCTGGCGCTGGGTCGCCCAGTCCGCGTCCTGCCCGACCCGGGCGCGCACCCGGCGGCGCGTCTCGAACAGGAGCGCGTTGAAGGCGCGCAGCGCGACGGCGTGCTGGTCGCGGACTCGAGCGGCGCGCTCCTTGCTCTCGCGCAGGCTCGTGAGGGCTTCGCGCTCGCTGACCCGAGCCCGCGCGAGGGCCTGCCCGCGCTCCTCGGCGAAGCGCTCCGCGCGCCGCCCGTTCGCGCGCGCCTGCTCGAGGGCGGCGCGGGTCTGCTCCTGCTCGGCGCTCAGCCGGACCAGGAAGCCCACCAGGAGCGTGATCGCGAGCAGCGCCGCGGCTGCGCTCGTGGCGCCGACCGCGCCCGCCACGCGCCGGTTGCGTCGGATCCACTTGCCGAGCGACTCGAGGGGGGTGGCTGGTCGCGCCAGGATTGGGCGGTGCTCGAGGAAGCGGCGCAGGTCCTCGCCCAGCTCGGCTGCTGAGCCGTAGCGCAGCTCGGGCTCCTTCTCGAGGCACCTCCTCACGATCGTGTCGAGGTCGCGGGGGAGCTCTGGCCGCAGCTTGCGTGGCGGCTCGGGGACCTTGGTCGTGACCTGGCTGAGCACCTCCAGCACCCGCCCGCCGACGAAGGGGGGGCGAGCGGTGAGCAGCTCGTAGAGGGTCGCTCCGAGCGAGTAGACGTCGGCGCGGTGATCGACTCGCTCGGGCTGCCCGCCGGCCTGCTCGGGTGGCATGTAGGCCGGGGTCCCGAGCACGTCGCCCGAGCGAGTGTGCCCCTGCGACTGACGCAGGTCCTTGGCCAGGCCGAAGTCGGTCAGGAGGGGCTCGTCCTCGGCGTTGAGGAGCACGTTGGCGGGCTTGACGTCCCGGTGCAGGATCGCCTGGGAGTGGGCCTGCTGGAGCGCCTCGGCCAGCTTGCGGACGATCTCGGCGGCCCTGCGCGGGTCGAGCGGCCCCTCGCGCTGCACGCGATCGGCCAGCGACTCGCCCTCGACCAGGTCCATGACCAGGTAGAGCCGCCCCTGCGCCTGACCGACCTCGTGGACCGCGACCACGTTGGGGTGACGCAGGCGCGCGGCGGCGCGGGCCTCGATCAAGAAGCGCTCGCGCAGGTGGCGGTCGTCCTCCTTCAGCAGCAGCTTGAGCGCCACCCGCCGCTCGAGGGAGGTGCTCCAGGCGACGTAGACCGCGCCCATGCCCCCCTGGGCCAGCTTGCGCTCCAGCACATAGGGGCCGACGCGCCCCTCGGGCCGGCGCAGCTGAGAGCGCTCGGTGACAGCCTCCGAGCGCGCGGCCCGCGCGGGCGGCGGGAGCGTGGTCGCCTCGTGCGGCGTGGCGACGGTCTCGGCGTAGATATCGACCTCTTCGCTCATGCCCGGCCAGCCGCACCCGCTGTGCCCTGCCGGCCGAGGCCAGGGGGAGGTCGCTAAGCCCAGCTCTGCCAGGCATTCAGGGCGTTGGCGGTCCAGATCGGACGCGCGCCACGAATCTCGACGTCCCCCCGGAAGGGGCGCCCTGAGACGCTTTCCCTAATCCACCTGCTCCTTGAACAGCTCCTCGATCACCGCGGTCGCGTAGCAGCCCTTGGGCAGGCTGAAGGCCACGCGCAGGTCATCGCCCTCGCGCTCGACCTCGACCTCGCCCAGGGGGATCCGCAGAGGACGGCGCGCGCCCTGCGGGCGCACGCCGAGCGCGCGGCCCTCGCTCAGGCAGACGGGGAGCCCGGGGGCGTGCTCGGCCAGCACGGCCTCCTCCAGCGCGTAGGGCGCCGAGCCCTCGCGCGGGCGGAGGAGCTTGCGCCCGAAGATCGGCCCCGAGGGGCTGATCTCCTGGGCCGCGCAGCGCGGCTGCTCGGCGTCGACGTCCTCGACCAGGAAGGAGGCGCCGTTGCGGTGCTTGGTCGCGATCTCCCCCTCCTCGAGCACGTCGAGGCGCTCGAGGCGCGCCGCGAGGTAGCGGTTGAAGAGCAGGCTCTGGAAGGCCGAGAGGTAGAGGTCGCGCATCTTGGGCGGGATCGCGCGCACGGCCCGCTCGTGGTCCTCGCCCTTGGCCAGCGCGCGGCAGATCGCGCGCTCCGCGCTGCAGCGCCCCGGGAACGCGCGCTCGGCGCGCGCGTGGTCGCCCGCGCGCACGGCCTCGCGCGCCTCGAGCACGCGGCCGTGGTCGAGGGTGCTGCCCTCGGGCCCGAGCAAGACCAGCTCGACCACGCGCTCCGCCTGCTCGCGCACCAGCGCCTCGCCGAGGAGGTGCGTGTGCCGCTCCCAGCCGAAGCGCTGCAGGCCGAACAGGTTCGGCACGCCCCGCTCGCTCAGCAGCGTGAGCGCCGCGCGCGCGTCGGCCTCGCCCGGGCCGCCGCCGGCGATCAGGAGCCGGAAGCGGTTGCCCCGCAGGTGGCCGATCTTGAGCTTGTTCTTGTGCGGCTTGGCCACGAGCACGCGCAGCTGCTCGTCGTCGATTCGCTCGACCAGGGCCGGGTCGGCGTGCTGGAGCGAGAGCCACTGGCGCGTGACCGCGCGCGCGTCCTTGAGCCCCGCGTAGCCGATCGCGCGCTTGGGCACGTTGGTCCGCTGCGCGATCCGCCGGATCGCCTCGTGGGTCGGGATCCCCCGCTTCTCGATCCAGAGGTAGAGGTGCTCGCCCTCGCCGCTCGGCTCGTAGAGGGGCAGCTCCTCGACCACGAAGTCCTCGGGCTCTTCGCGCAGGCGCCCGGGGACGGCGGGGATCGCCCCGCTGAGGAACTCCCGCCGCAGCTCGGCGGGGACCGGCGCGCGCCGGCGCGGGCGCTCGCTCTCGCGCTCGTCGCTCGTGTCGTCGCCGTCCTCGCTCACAGGCCGAGCTCGGCGGTGTCGAGCACGATCGTGACCGGGCCCTGGTTCGTCAGGGACACGTCCATGTCGGCGGCGAAGCGCCCGGTCGCGACCCGCAGCCCCTCTGCGCGGAGCAGCTCGCAGAAGCCCTCGTAGCGGGCGTTCGCCTCGTCGGGCGGCGCCGCGTCGACGAAGCTCGGCCGGCGCCCCTTGCGGCAGTTGGCCAGCAAGGTGAACTGCGAGACGACGAGCACCTCGCCGCCCGCGTCCTTGACCGAGAGGTTCATCTTGCCGGCCTGGTCGCGGAAGATCCGCAGCCCGGCGATCTTGCGCGCCAGGAGCTCCTCCGCGCCCTGGGGGTCGCCCGCGGCCACGCCGAGCAGCACCAGCAGCCCGACGCCGATCTCGCCGATCCGCTCGCCCGCGACGTCGACCGCCGCAGACGAGACCCGCTGGACGACCGCCTTCACTACTTGACCTTGGCCATGGCCTGCTCGAGGTCGCCCTGGAGGTCCTTCAGGCTCTCGACCCCGACCGAGAGCCGCAGCAGGCCGTCGGCCAGGCCGATCGAGCGACGCACCTCGGGGTCGACCGAGGCGTGGGTCATGGTCGCGGGCTGCTCGATCAGGCTCTCGACGCCGCCGAGCGACTCGGCCAGCGCGAAGACCTTGGTCTCCATGCAGAGCTGGCGCGCCTGCTCCAGGCTGCCCTTGAGCTCGAAGCTGACCATGCCGCCGAAGGCGAGCATTTGCCGCTTGGCCACCTCGTGGTTGGTGTGGCTCTCGAGGCCGGGGTAGAGCACGCGCTCGACCTGCTCGTGCTCCTCGAGGAAGGCCGCGATCCCGGCCGCGTTGTGGCAGTGGCGCTCCATGCGCAGGTGGAGCGTCTTGAGCCCGCGCAGGGTCAGGAAGCAGTCCCAGGGGCCGGGGACGGCGCCGACCGAGTTCTGCACGAAGCACAGCCGGTCCGAGAGCTCCTGGTCCTGGACGATCACCGCCCCGCCGACCACGTCCGAGTGGCCGCCGCAGTACTTGGTGGTCGAGTGGATCACGAAGTCGGCGCCGTGCTCGAAGGGGCGCTGGACGTAGGGCGTGGCGAAGGTGTTGTCGACCGCCAGCCACACCCCGGCCGACTTGGCCAGCGCCGAGATCGCGCCCAGGTCGGCGATCTTGAGCAGCGGGTTGGTCGGCGTCTCGGCCCAGATCAGCTTGGTGTTGTCCTGGATCGCCTTCTCGACGTTGATCGGGTTCGACATGTCCACGAAGGTGAACTCGAGCCCGAAGCGCTGCAGGATCTTGGTGAACAGCCGGTAGGTGCCGCCGTAGAGGTCGTCGCCGGCGACCACGTGGTCGCCCGAGCTCAGCAGGCGCAGGACCGAGTCGATCGCCGCCATGCCCGAGGCGAAGCACACCGCGGGGATCTGGCTGCCTTCGAGCGTCGCCAGCGCGCCCTGGAGCGCGTCGCGGGTCGGGTTGCCCGTGCGCGAATACTCGTGGACCTTCGCGACCGCCGGCTCGGGCTGGACGTAGGTCGAGGTCTGGAACACGGGCGTCATGATCGCGCCGGTGATCGGCTCGGGCTCGGTCCCGCCGTGGACGGCCTGGGTGCTGAAGTCGTATGCGCTGAGATCCTTCATGGGTCCTCCGTGGGGGCGGGATCATAGCGAGCCGCGGGTGGCGGACGAGGGTCGGGCGCGGGATCGCGGCGAGAAGGCTCAGCGCCAGCGGAGGCGCCGCCCGAACGCGCTGGGCCAGGGGAGCGGGAGCAGGACGCGCAGCCGTCCGCGGGGCCCGCGCCAGGCCAGGTAGGCGCAGCTGAGGGGCAGGTCTCGGTGGTGCGCGACGCCCGCAGCGAAGCGGCGGCCTTCGCGGCGGGCCAGGTCGGCCTCGAGGAAGGCTTCGTCCAGGCTGTGCGGCGCGGCGGGCGCCTCGCGCTGGAGGAAGCGCAGGAAGCCGAGCGCGTCGTGCAGGTGACGCAGGTGCCCGCGGGGCCAGGTGGCAGGCGCGTAGCGCTGGAAGAGCGGGGCCAGCTCGTCGCCCAGGCGAGCCGCGGTGCGCGGGATCCGCTCTACGACCTCCCCGCGTCGCTTGTCGAGCAGGACCTGCGCCTGAACCGCCAGCTCGTCGGGGTCGAGCTCGCAGAGCACCTCGCGCGCGCTCGACGCGACTCCGGCCGCGGCGCACCAGGCCTCGGGGTCGGCGCGGTGCGCGGCCCGCGCGTCGGGGTCGCTCAGCAACCTCCCCAGCGCCGTCTCGAGCTCCAGCTCTCCGGCCACTAGCTAGCTAGGCGCCGGCTGGCGGTAGCGGACGAAGAGCTGAGTCAGGCGCTCGAGCTGCTCGTAGAGCCGCTCGCGCGGCGGGTAGTGGCCGTCGCGCTCGACG
>CALDQK010001169.1 GCA_937911525.1 uncultured bacterium | reverse complement strand
AGAAGCTGCCCAAGGAAGCGCCGCCCGACTGCTATATCGCCACGGCCTCGGCCCGCGCCGCGCCCGCCCACACGGGCGCGCTCCCGGTTCGCTTCGCCGGCGGCGACGTGGCGCTGATCTCGCCCCAGCTGCGGCGGCTCAAGGTCGGCGAGCAGCTGCTGGCCGCCCGCTGGCCGCGCCTGCACTTCGCCATGCGCTGGGTCTACGACCGGCTCGGGCCGCCGCTGGCGCGGCGCATGGGTCCGCGCAGCGCGCGGCTCGCGGTGAGGCTCCTGGCCCTGCCCGAGCGCGGGGTCACGCTCGGCTGCCAAACGCTCGGGATCGACCTCGAGCGCCTGGCCGCCGGGGTCTACCCTCAGGCCAGCACGTAGGCGCCCGCGATCGCGAGCACCCCCAGGGCGACCAGCAGCGAGAGCGCCCCCATGGCGCGCCGCTTGGGCAAGGTGAACCAGAGCACCAGGCCGCTGAGCGAGATCAGGACGAGCAACACCGCGGCGGCGTCGATCATGAGCCCGCCGACCCCGCCGCTGGTCTTGCCGGTGTGGAAGTCGGTCAGCACGGCCAGCAGCCCGCCGCGCTGGCGGTAGAGCTGGGCCGCGCCGCTGCGCAGGTCGAGGGTCACGTCGCTCTCCTCGCCCGGGCGCTCGAAGCGGAGCCGCAGCTCGTGGCCCTCGGGCTCGTAGACGACGAGCGCGCCGCGCACGTCGAAGCGCGCGCGGACGGCCTCGACGAGGGCCAGGGGCTCGGGCTCGCTCAGCAGCTCTGCGGGGAGGGTGGCCTGACCCTGCTCGCTGGCGCGCGCCAGGGCGAACCACTCCTCATGGTTGAGCACGAAGCCGGTCGAGCCGAAGAAGAGCAGCAGCAGGAGCCCGAGCAGGGAGGCGTAGATATGGACCGTGCGGGTCCAGCGCTTCCAAGCTCCCTGCCGGCGCTTGGTCTGCTTCGGCTCGGGCTCACTCACTGCGTTGGAGCGGACCGTAGCGCGCCGAGACGTCCTTCAGCTCGAGCTGGTCCTCGCCGCGCCCTTGGGTCGGCTCGGCGCCGCACTCGAGCTCGATCGTGACCGAGCTCGGCTGCTCGCGGTTGGGGCCGTGCTCGCGGTTGAGGTCGATCCGCAGCCGGTAGCGACCCTGCGGGCAGGCCTGGCCGTCGTCGTCCTTGCCGTCCCAGGCGAGCGTGTACTGCCCCGGCGAGCGGCTGGCGCGCGACCAGGCCGAGACGGCGTCGGGGTCGTCCTTGCCGCCCGCGGCCAGCCAGGCCTCCTTCCAGAAGGTCGGCAGGTCCTTGATCCACTTCAGCTCGCGGCGCGCGAGCCACACGGCCAGGATCCGTACGCGCTTGCCCTGGGCGTCCTCGACCCACACCGCGGTCCCGTGGCGCTTGAAGCGGCCGCCGCCTTGGGCGACCTGGCGGAAGGTGATCTCGGCTCGGTAGCCCTCGGGCCAGGGCTCGAGCGAGCCGCCCTCGCGGGCCAGGAGCTTGCTCCAGCCGGGCGAGGTGTGGACCTTGCCCTGGCGGTCGACGATCGCGCACTGCGCCTTGACCCGCGCCACGAGCTTCAGCCCCTCGGCGGGGCCGAGCACGCAGAGCGCGGTCGCGAGGGCGTCGGCGGTCGCGGCGTCCTTGGCGACGACGGTCGCGCCGAGGACCTCCTCGACGGGCTGGCCGGTGCGCGGGTCGAGGATGTGGGAGCGGGTCCGTTTGCCGACCTCGAGCTTGCGCGCGTAGCCGCCGCTGCTCGCGACGGCGCCCCCTCGCAGGGCGAGGCGCGCCAGGGGCGCGGCGTTGTCCGCGGGGTCGCGCGGGTCGGCCACGTTGACGACCCAGGGCGCCCGCAGACCGGGCTTGCAGTTCCCCTGCACGCGCAGGTCGCCCCCGATCTCGAGCAAGGCGCCCTCGACCTTGGGGGCCGCGGCGAGGGCGGCCTCGAGCGCGCGGTTGACGATGTAGCCCTTCGCGATCCCGTCGAGGTCGAAGCGGCCGGCGCGGGTGCAGGTCAGCGTCCTCTTGGCCCCGCGCGAGAGCTTGTAGCCGCGGCTCTCCTTGGCCGCGTCGGCCAGGCGCTTCAGCTCGGCGGCCGGCGGCTCCTGGCCGGACTTGGCGGCCGCGCGCCACAGGTCGTGCAGCTCACCCACGTAGGGGTCGAAGGCGCCCCGGGTCAGCGTTCGCCAGAGCAGGCTCAAGCGGAGCACCTCGCCGAGGTCGGAGCTGATCCCGACGTCCTTGCGCTGGGCGAGGGGCAGGGCGTTGACCCGCGAGACCTCGCTCTTGTCGTCCCAGTTGCTGAGCAGCTGGCGCAGGCGCTCGACCTCGGCCAGCGCGGCCTTCTCGGCCTGCTCGGCCTGCTCGCGCGAGCAGCCGACCAGGCTGAGGGTGAAGGAGGTGCCGAGCACGTTCTCGTGCCGGAACACGTGCGCGCGCTCGCCGCTGGCTTCGTCTTCGCGCGGCAGCTCGTGGCGCTCGGGCGCGTCCCCTTCGACCTCGATCGCGAGGCGCGGGCTGGCCTCGACCAGCTTGGGCGCGGACGAGGGGCGTTCCCCGAGCAGCTCGGCGAGGGCCTCGGCCTCGGCGTCGCTCATGTCGTCCGCTGCGGGCGTGGGCGCGGGCGCAGGCTCGGGCTCGTCGGTGATCGGCGCGGCGGTGGCGGCGAAGGTCGGCAGGGGCTCCCGGGCGAGCTCACTCAGGGCGCGGGCGTCGCGGCCGGCGTGGGCGACGTAGGCCGCCGCTCCCAGCGCGACCCATCCGGCCAGCGCAACACCGCTCGCGCGCGAGATTGGGGTCAGAGTCAATTCGCTACCTCGGCTTTCCCCAGCTGCAGGAGCACGGCACGATCTTGCGACTGAGTCGCAACGTCAAGTGCGAAGTCGAAATCTCCAAGAGGTCCAGTTCTTCAGTTCCCGGAGGGCGCCAAGACATCCCGGCTTCCCGAAATTGGAAACCCAGCCTGAGAAAGCGTCCAGCAACATGCTTTAGAGCACAAGACTTACGGTCACTTATCCGTCTCGAAAATGCGTCGAAATGGGAACAGCGTTCGCTAACCGCACGCTCGAGAGAGAGTCATCATGCGGATTCATCGTCCCCTCCTTCGAACTGCCTCCGCCACCCTCGCGGGCCTCGCCCTGGCCCTGGGCTTCGCGGGTTGCTCAGGGGGCTCCTCGGGCGGGGGCGGCTTCGCCAGCACCACCGCGGCCTCCACCTCCGGCACCACCCCGGCGGCGACCACCAGCGGGACGACCACGCCGGCCGCCAGCGCCACGACCCCGGCGCCGACGATCCCCACGCAGCCGGTGGCGGGCGCCTGGTACAAGGGCGACCTCCACAGCCACTCGGCCGATCACAGCGAGGACGCGCGCCGGCAGTTCGGGGACCCCGTCGCGACCACGATCCACGTCGCCGAGCGGACCGGGCTCGACTTCCTGGCGGGGACCGATCACCGCACCAACGCGCTGCTGACCGACCCCAACTTCACCTCGCAGAGCATGGTCCTGCTCCCGGGCATGGAGTGGGGCGGGAGCATGCACGCCGGCGCGATCGGCTACACGGCGCCGATCCAGACCACCTCCACCATGCAGGGCGCGGCCCTGATCGCCGAGATCGACGGAATCGTCCAGGACGTGCAGTCCCAGGGCGGGATCTTCGTGCTCAACCACCCCTGCGAGGACGGCAAGCTCTGGGCCGCCGACATTCCCAACTTCGACGCGATCGAGGTCTGGAACGGGCAGTGGTCCATGCGCGAGTGGACGCCTCGCAGCCAGGCCGACCTCGACGCCAAGGTCCAGAGCCTGGGCCTCAGCGCGGCCAGCCCGCAAATGACCGCCGCCATGTCCGAGCAGCGCGGCAGCCCGCAGCTCCAGGCGCTGGCCTTCTACGAGGCGCACCTCAACTCGGGTCGCCGCGTGGCCGCCGTCGGCGGCGGCGACCGCCACATGCTCCTCCCCCAGGGCAGCCCCACCACGCACGTCTACGCCGCTAGCCGCGATCGCCAGGGGATCCTGGACGGGATCCGCGCCGGCCGGACCTACGTCAGCCGCAAGGTCAGCGGGCCCCTCGTCGACTTCCGCGCCGACCGCAACCAGGACGGCGCCTTCGAGTCGATCATCGGCGACGAGGTCGACGCCGGCGCGCCGGCCGACTTCCGGATCGTGGTCGAGGGCGCCCAGGGCGGCCGCGTCGACTTGATCAAGCGCGGCGTCGTGATCCGCAGCGAGCCGATCCTCAGCTCGACCTTCACCCTGACCCACACGGATATCCCCGCCGCGGGCGACTGGTATCGCGTCGACGTCTACGAGCAGATCGACCCCCAGGTCCAGCAGTCGACCGGGCTGATCGTGCAGGCGGCTCAGGCGACCAACAAGGAGTGGGCGGTCCTGCTCGCGCTCTTCACCTCGGTGAACAGCTCGTCCCTCGACTTCGGCTACGGGACCCTCCTGCCGACCCTGCTCCTCCCCGACGAGGTCGACAAGGTCGTCAACGCCAGCCTCAAGGACCGCGGCTACTGCCGCGGCGCGATCACCAGTCCGATCTACACTCGCTAGCAGAAGTCGAGGCGCGGCAAGGCGTCACGCCCTTGGCTCGTCACGAAGGTGCCGCAGGGCACTAAGCTTGGACCCATGGAACGCTGGAAGCGAGCTGGCTACCTGTCGGTCGGCAGTCTCGCTCTGGCCGCGGGGGCGGTCGGAGTCGTTCTGCCGCTGATTCCGACCGTCCCCTTTCTGCTCCTCGCCGCGGCCTGCTTCGCGCGCAGCTCGGAGCGGCTGCACGAGTGGCTGCTCCGCCACCCGCGCCTGGGGCCGCCGATCGAGAGCTGGCGCAGCCACGGCGTGATCTCGGCCCGGGCCAAGGCCGCCGCGCTGATCACGCTCGCGATCTCGCTCGCCTTCCCGCTCGGGATCGTGCCCCTCCTCGGCGGCGAGGTCCCCCTCCCGGCCCAGGCGCTGACGGCCTGCGCGGGGCTGTGCGTCGCCGCCTTCCTGCTCAGCCGCCCCTCGCGGCCGCCCGAGCCGCTCCCCGAGCCCCTCGCCCTGACGCGATCGGCGGAGAGCCGCTGACATGAAGACCCTGATCGTCGGCGCTGGCCTGGCAGGCCTGGTGTGCGCCCGCGAGCTCCAGGCCGCCGGGGACGAGGTCAGCCTGATCGACAAGGGGCGCGGCTACGGCGGCCGCCTCTCCTCTCGCCGGCGCGAAGGGCTGAGCTTCGACCACGGCGCGCCCGAGCTGCACCTCCGGCCCGAGGACCTCGCCGAGACGGACGTCTTGGCCGAGTGGCGCCCCGAGGGCGGCCCCGCTCGCCTGGTGGCGACGCCGCGCCAGAACGAGCTGCTCAAACACCTCGGCGCGGGCCTCGCGGTCGAGCACGGGGCGCGCGCCCTGGCGGTGGCGGGCCGGCCGGGCGAGTGGTGGGTCCGCACCGACCAGGGCGAGCGCGGTCCGGCCGAGCGCGTCGTGGTCGCCGTCCCAGCTCCGCAGGCCGTGCCCTTGCTGGCCCAGGCCGCGCCGCAGCTGAGCGAGCGCGTCGCCCAGGCCAGCTACGCCCCCTGCTGGACCCTGCTCTATGCGCCCGCGGCCGACGCCGAGGTCCCTGCTTGGGAGCGCCACGAGCCCGACTCGGGTCCGCTCTCGCTCGTGATCGCCGAGCAGAGCAAGCCCGGGCGCGGCCCGGAGCCCCGCTACGTGGCGCACGCCACGACCGAGTGGGCGCGAGCGCACCTGGAGGACTCGGCCGACGAGGTCCAGGCCGCCCTGCTCGCCGCCCTGGCCGAGGTGTGGGGCGGCGCGCTCCCCGAGCCCCGCTACGCGGCGGCGCACCGCTGGCGCTACGCGCGCGTCGCGCAGCCCCTGGGGGAGCCGTGCCTCTACGTGCCCGAGCGCGGCGTCGGCGTGTGCGGCGACTACTGCCTCGGCCCCGACGCCGGCCACGCCTGGGCCAGCGGCCTGGCCCTCGCGGAGCGCTTGCGCGGCTAACCCAGCCGGGATTCGGGCTAAGGGACGCCGGCCCGGTCGAGGGCCTCGCGCAGGTCGCCGTCGCTCTCCATGAGCACCCGCACGGGCACTCCCGCGGCCTCCGCCGCGGCGAGGTCGCTCTCGCTGTCGCCGATCAGGAGCGAGCGCTCGAGGTCGAGGCCCAGCTCGTCGCGGGCCTGCAGGAGCATGCCGGGGGCCGGCTTGCGGCAGCCGCAGCCCTCGTCGCGGTCGTGGGGGCACACGTAGACCCCGCTCAGGGGCGCGCCCGCGGCGGCGAAGGCGGCGGCGAGCTTGGCGTGGATTCGCTCGACGTCGGCCAGGCTCATGAAGCCGCGCGCCACACCGCGCTGGTTGGTCACGACGACCAGCGCGTAGCCAGCGCGCGCCAGGCGCTGCGCGGCCTCCGCCACGTGGGGCAAGACCTCGAGCTCCTCGGGGCGCGTGACGTAGGTGTCCCCCGGGATCCGGTGGTTGAGCACCCCGTCGCGATCCAGGAAGGCAGCCGGTCGGACCACTAGTAGGGCTCCGGCGCGAGGGCCAGGACTCCGCCGCGCTCGGTCGTGACGTAGAGGTTGCCCCAGGCGGGGATCGGGGCCCCGACCACCGCGCTGGGCAGGGTGTGCTTGCCCAGCGGCCGCCCCTCCTCCGCGTCGAAGGCCAAGAGCGTCCGGCCCGCGGCCGCCCACACCACCCCGCCCGCGAAGGACACGCCGCCCAGCTCGGTCTTGAGCCCGCTGGGCTGGCTCCAGGCGACCTGGCCCGAGGACACGTCGAAGGCGACCACCCCGTCCGAGCGCGCCGCGTAGCCCCGCCAGCGCTCGAGGGCCAGGCCGCCCGTCAGGGGCCCGCCAAGCTGCTCGGGGCCGAGGCTCCAGCGCGGTGCGCCGTGGTGAACGTCGTAGGCGAAGACCCCCGCCTCCCCGCCCAGGATCACGTCGTCCTTGGCGATCGCGAGGCAGCGGGCCTCGGCGCGCAGGTCGCGGTGCCAGAGCCGCTCGCCGCTCTCGGGGCGCAGCGCGTGCAGGCGCGGCGACTCGCCCTTGAAGAGCGGCCGCGTCGCGATCAGCAGCCGCCCCGAGCCGAGCGCGACGGGGGCGGTCGGGGCGCCGCGCAGGAAGATCCGGTAGTAGGCCCGCCCGCTGCGCGCGTCGGCGCCGTAGACGTGTCCGTCGGCGCAGGCCACGAACACGTCGCCCCGCGCGCTGAGGGGCGCCTGGTAGGCCGGCCCGCTGCGCGCCGACAGCTCGAGCGAGCTCAGCTTGCGCCACAGCACCTCGCCCGCGCCGCGGCGCACGCAGTAGAAGACGCCCTCGTCGTCCCCGAAGAGCAGCAGCCAGCCGCTCAGGGCCGGCGGCGCGCTGACCGGCACCCCGTCCGCCGGCACGTGGCCCGCCGCCACCAGCGGCCAGGCCGGGCTCGCCTCGCGGATCGGGTCCGTGTGGAGCGACTCCTCGCGCGGCTCGCCCGAGTCCGCGTCGAAGGCGTGCAGCCCTCCGTCGCGGTCCGCCACGTAGAGAACTCCGTCCCGCGAGACGACCGGCTCGGTGTGCCCCTCGCTGGGCAGGTCCGCCTCCCAGAGCACCTCGAGAGGTGGGTCCAGGCGAATCTGGACGACCCCGTCGCGCCGTGGGCTCCGGCCGACCTGCTCCCAGGCCGGCAGCGCGGGACCCGGGTCGAAGGCCGGCGTCGCCCGCACGGCCTCGGTGGTCTCCGGGACGAAGAGGACGGTGGTCGCCTTCTTGGCGGTGGTCTTCTTCTTGGTCGCCTTCTTGGCGGTGGTCTTCTTCTTGGTCGCCTTCTTGGCGGTGGTCTT
>CALDQK010001168.1 GCA_937911525.1 uncultured bacterium | reverse complement strand
TCGCTCGCGACGCGCCTCCTCCGCCCGGGCCTGCTCTGCGCGCCAGGCCGCCTGAGTCTCGCGGTAGCTCCACACCCCGCCGGCGAGAGCTGCGACGGCCAGGACCGTGAGCGCCAGCGCGCTCGCGGCGCTCAGGCCAGCCAGGGCTCGGTTCCGGCGGGCCCAGCGGCGAGTTCGCTCCAGGCGCGTGAGGGGGCGGGCCTCAACCGCCTCGCCCTCCAGGAATCGCCGCAGCTCTTGGGCCAGCGCCGCTCCGTTGGGGTAGCGCCGGGCGGGCTCCTTCTCGAGGCAGCGCTGGACCACGGTCTGCAGGTCGACCGGCACGCGCGCGGCGACCTGGCGCAGGGGCGGTGGCTCCAGCGAAGCGATCGCGACCAGGACCTCGGCCAGGCCCTCCTCGTTGCCGCCGAAGGGCAGCCGACCGCTTAGGGCGTGGTAGAGGACGGCTCCCAGCGAGAACACGTCGCTCGCGGGGGTCGCCTGCTCACGGGCGGCCTGCTCTGGACTCATGAAGGCAGGGGTGCCCACCAAGGCCTCGGCGTGGGTCAGCTGGACGTCGAGGCTAAGGTCGCGCGCCAGGCCGAAGTCGGTCAAGCGCGCGGCGCCCCCCTCGCGTTCGATCAACACGTTGCCGGGCTTGAGGTCCCGGTGCACGATCCCCGCGGCGTGAGCCACCCCTACCGCCTCCGCCACCTGCTGGACCCAGCTGACGACCTGACGGATCGAGGGGTCGCGCGCGAGGGCTTGCTCGAGCGTCTCGCCTGCGACGAGCTCCATCACGAGGAAGGGCTCGCCCCCCAGCTCGCCGACCTCGTAGACGGGCACGAGGTTGCGGTGGCTGAGGGTGGCGCAGGCCCGCGCCTCGCGGGCGAAGCGCTCTCGCGCCCGCGCAGCGACGGGGCCCTCGTCGCGCGGGAGGAGCTGCTTGATCGCGACCCGTCGCCCGAGCTGAGGGTCGAAGGCTTGGTAGACCACGCCCATGCCGCCCCGACCCAGCTCGCGCTCGAGCAGGTAGCGACCCAGGGCGGGGGGCGGGACTGCTCCGCTCCAGCCGGCTGGGAGGCGCTCCAGCCAGGCCAGCGTGGCAGAGTCGATCAGCCCGAGACCCAGAGCCTGCTCACGCAGGGGGAGCCCCGTCTGCGCGCACTGGCCGCGCAGCTGCGCGATCTGCTCGGCGCTCAGGCCAGCGCGAGCCTGGAGCCACTCGATCAATCCCTCGTCGCCGCTCGACGTCTGCACGGGGCCATGCTCGGGGCGGGGCCCGACCATGGCAAGCAGCGCTCAGACGAAGAGGCGGAAGAGCAGGTAGAGCCCGCCGGCCATCAGCATCGCGGCCGGCAGGGTCAGGATCCAGGCCAGCGCAATGTTGCGGACCGTCTTGCCCTGGACCCCGGTCTTGCTCGCGATCATGGTCCCCGCCACGCCCGAGCTGAGCACGTGGGTCGTGCTGACCGGGAGCCCGGCGAAGGCGGCGACGCCGATCGTCGACATGGCCACGATCTCGGCGCAGGCGCCCTGGGCGTAGGTTAGGTGGCTCTCGCCGATCTTCTCGCCGATCGTGACCACGATCCGCTTCCAGCCGATCATGGTCCCGATCCCCAGCGCGAGCGCCACCAGCACGATCACGAAGGTCGGCGAGTAATCGGTCAAGCCGCGCAGGCGCCCGAGGTCAGCCGCGATCGCCGCCTCCTGCTCGGCGTTGGGCTCGAGCGCCTTCCGGCTGAGGAGGGCCTTCCAGGCCTGCTCGAAGCGCAGCCCGCTCTCGCGCACCGACCAGCGCTGGTTGCGCGGGATCTCCCCCACGCTCTGCTTGCCGGCGAGGATCGTGCGGATCCGCTCCAGGTGGAACAGGGCCATCACGCCCGCGTCCTTGCTGCTCTCGGGCGTGTAGGCGTGAGGGAGGATCTTGGGCGGCTTGTTGAGGGTGCCCAGGGTCTGGAGCTCCTCGTCGACCTTGGCCAGCGCGGCGCTGTCGACCCCCGCGATCCCGGCCCCGAGGACGCGCTGCTCGAAGGCCTCGGCGGCCGCGACCGTCTGCTGGAGCTGCTCGGGCTTGGCGGCGAGGTCGAGCGCGAAGTTGGCCGGGAGCACGCCGATCAGGATCAGCATGATCAAGCCGATCCCCTTCTGCCCGTCGTTGCTCCCGTGGGCGAAGCTCACGCCCGAGCAGGTGCCGATCAGGATCCAGCGAATGTAGCCGGGGGGCGGCTGGTCCTCGGGCGGGGGCTGGTAGAGCCGCTCGTCGGTGAGGAGCTTGCGGGCCAGGAGCAGGAGCCCGCCCGCGACCAGGGCCCCGAAGATCGGCGAGATCAGCAGCGAGGCCCCCACGTGCTCGGCCTTGCCCCAGTTGACGCCGCTGCCGAAGGAGTGCCCCGGCAGCATCGAGTTCGCCAGGCCGACGCCCAGGATCGCGCCGATCAGGGTGTGAGAGCTCGAGGCGGGCAGGCCGAGATACCAGGTGCCCAGGTTCCAGAGGATCGCGGCGATCAAGAGCGCCATCACCATGGCCAAGCCCGCGCCGGCGCCGCCGGTCACGAGCAGCTCCACGGGCAGGAGGTGAATGATCGCCATCGCGACCGCGATCCCGCCCATGAACACGCCCAGGAAGTTGCAGATTCCCGAGAGGACCACCGCGTGGGTGGCCTTCATGGAGTTGGTGTAGATCACCGTCGCCACCGCGTTGGCGGTGTCGTGGAAGCCGTTGACGAACTCGAAGCCGAACGCGATCAGCAGCGAGACGCCCAAAATGAGCAGGGGGAACCAGCCGAGGTCCAGGACGCCTTCGAACACGTGAGCCTCCAGGGCTTCGTTGGCGGCAGACTAGTGAGGGGGGATACGTTGCGTCTTAAAGGCTGGGCAAAGGGAGCGCTTCACCGCTTGGCTGCACGGGCGCGGGCGAGCTCTCGCTCCATTTGGCGGAGGGCCTGTTGCTCCTCCGGGCGCTTGGCGGAGCGACCGGCCCGCTCGAGGGCGTCCTGGGACTCGTCGAGCTCACCGCGCGCGAAGTGGGCCCGCGAGATCGCCAGGTGGGCCTTGCAGCTCTCGACGAGCTGCAGGGAGCTGCGGGCCGTCTCGAAGGCCTCGTCCACCTCGCCCTCGCTGACGAGCACGTGCGCGAGGGAGGCGAGCAGGCTCGCCCGCACCGGGTCGGGGGGGCCGAGGGCGAGCGCGGCGCGGTAGTGGGGCACGGCGACGCTGAAGAGCTCGGCCTCGGCCGCCTGGGCCGCGACGAAGGTCTCGGCCTGGCAGCGGCGCGCAGGCTTGCTCTGGCGCAGGCCCGCCAGCAGCAGCTCGCTGGCGTCCGCGAAGCGCTGGGGCAGGTGTCGAGCCACCAGGCGCACGAGGTGCTGGTGGAGGATCCGGCGCTCTCGGGGGGAGACCCCCTCGGGCGTGGGGTTGTCGCCCAGGTCCTTCAGCGCGGCCGCGAGGGTCACCGCCCGTTCGGGGGCGGGGAGCGCGCGGGCCAGGCCCACCGAGCAGTAGCCGCGGTGATAGCGCACCTCCTCCGGATTGGGCGGGTCACACGCGAGGGCGGCGTCGTAGGACGCGACCGCGGCGGCGAAGCGCTGGGCGGCGGCGCTGAGCGCGGCCAGGGTCAGCAGGCTCTTGCCTTC
>CALDQK010001167.1 GCA_937911525.1 uncultured bacterium | reverse complement strand
CCCCGCCGATCGCCCCAGCAGCGCAGGCGCTCTGGCGGACGAGCTGGCCGCCCTGCGTGCGCCTGGGCAGAGCGGGCGATCGCGGGTCCGCAGCGGGGGCCTCGTCCTCGGCAGGGAGGACGGGGCCTTCTTCCTCTGCCGGCTGGCCCCCCAGGTGAGGCCTCACCTGGTGCAGCTGGCCCAAGGGCGCTCTCCCCGCCCTGCTAGGATCCGCGCTCAGGAGGGACCGTGAGTGTCTTGAGCGAGCTCCTCGAGCTGCTGCGCCTCGAACGGCTGGAGGAGAGCCTGTTCCGCGGACAGAGCCAGGACCTGGGCTGGGGCTCGGTGTTCGGCGGCCAGGTGCTGGGCCAGGCGCTCTCCGCCGCCGAGCAGACCGTGCCCTCCGAGCGGCGGGTCCACTCGCTGCACGGCTACTTCCTGCGCCGCGGCGACACCTCGCGCCCGATCGTCTACGACGTGGACCGAATCCGGGACGGGGCCAGCTTCACGACCCGCCGCGTGGTCGCGATCCAGAAGGGGCGCGCGATCTTCAACATGGCCGCATCGTTCCAGGTCGAGGAGCCCGGCCTCGACCACCAGGACCCGGCCCCCCAGGCGCCCGGACCCGAGGGCCTGCTCTCGGAGCGCGAGCTCGCGCACAAGTTCGCCGACGCGATCCCCGAGCGGCTGCGCCCCCGCGCGCTCTCCGAGCGCCCCCTCGAGCTGCGTCCGGTCGACCCGGCGGACCTCTTGAAGCCGCCCCCCGTGCGCGACCCGCACCGGCAGGTGTGGGTCCGCGCCGCAGGCGAAATGCCCGACGACCCGCGCGTGCACCAGCACCTGCTCGCCTACGCCTCGGACTTCCACCTGCTCGGCCCGACGCTCCAGCCCCACGGCGTGAACTGGTTCACCCCCGGCATGCAGATCGCGAGCCTCGACCACGCGATGTGGTTCCACCGCCCCTTCCGCCTCGACGAGTGGCTGCTCTACGACCTCGAGAGCCCCTCCAGCAGCGGCGCGCGCGGCCTGGCCCGCGGGCGCTTCTTCACCCGCGCGGGCGAGCTGGTCGCGTCCACCGTCCAGGAAGGGCTGATCCGCAAGCGTGGCTGAGCCCGCGACCCACCCGCTCACGCCCCGCGAGCGCGAGCGGGTCCGCTGCGAGTTCCTCGGCGCGGCCCTCGATCGCCTGGCCGAGCTGGGGGTCGAGGTCGGCAAGAGCTGGTTCACCTCCGGCCACAGCGCCGACATGCTCCTCTTCGCAAGCGAGCTAGGGGCCGCCGAGTTCGTGGCCCAGCACGGGCCCTTCGGGCGCCTCGAGGTGGGCGCCCACCACCGCGGCGGGCCGCTGCGCTGCCCGGGGGCTCACGACTGCGGCGGCTGGCAGGAGGTGTGGCTGCTCTCGCCCGACGACCCGCGGCTCTCCTCCTCGACCTGAGGGAAGATCCCGGCCGCCCACAGGACCCAGCCCGCGAACACGAGCTGGAAGGGCAGCCGCCCGTAGAGCGCGGCGCGGCTGAACTCGGGGAAGCGCTCGGGGGCCGAGGCCATGTAGAGGTTGGCCGGGAACACCGCGATCAGGAGCGCGATCAGCCCCCAGCCCGCGAAGCGCCGCGTGCGCGGGACCAACAGCCCCAGCCCACCCAGGATCTCGAACGCGCCGCTCAGGTAGACCAGCGCCAGGTGCGCGGGGAGAGCCGGCGGCATGATCTTCAGGAAGAAGGCCGGGTGGGTGAAGTGGGTCACCCCGACCGCCACGAAGAAGAGCGCGCAGGCGCCGAGGCCGAGCTGGCGCACCTTCACGACTTGGCCTTCCGGCGGCTGATCACGCGGGCCTGCGCGAACTGGCGGTAGCCGTCGGGCGAGCCGTGGTAGCCGTATCCGCTCTCCTTGGCGCCGACCCAGGGCAGGTCGCCCGCGGCGAAGAGGCTCTTGTTGACGCCGATCATGCCGGCCTCCAGCCGGCGCGCGACGGCGTGGGCCCGCTCCTCGTCGCCGCCGAACACCACGGCGCCGAGCCCGTAGCGGCCCGCGTTGGCGCTCGCGATCGCCTGCTCGAGGTCGCTGAAGCGCGTCAGGCACACCACCGGGCCGAAGGTCTCCTCGCGCGCGATCTCCATGTCGTCGCGCACGTCCGCCAGCACGGTCGGGACCACGTAGCCGGGCGGGTGCTCGCCGCCCCCGGCCAGGACCCGCGCGCCGGCGGCCACCGCGCTCTCGAGCTGGCTCAGGACGTGCTCTCGCTGCGCGGCGTCGATCATGGGGCCGACGGTGACCCCCTCCTCGTCGTAGGGGCCGCAGCGGACCTCCCGGGCCAGCTCCGCCACACGCGCCTCGAAGGCCTCGGCCAGCGACTCGTGGACGAACACTCGCTCGGTCGAGACGCACATTTGCCCGCTGTTCTCCAAGCTGTTGTTGACCGCGAAGCGGGCCGCCCGCTCGAGGTCGGCGTCGTCGAGGACGAGGAGCGGGTCCTTGCCGCCCAGCTCGAGCACCAGCCGCTTCAGGGTCGGCGCCGCGCTGGCCATGATGTGCTTGCCGGCCGCGCGCGAGCCCGTGAACACGATCATGTCCACGCCCTCGGCCGCCACCAGCGCCTTGCCGACCTCGTCCCGCCCGTGGACCACGCTCAGCACGCCGGGCGGGAGGTGGGTCTGGAGCACCTCGGCGTAGGCCTGCGCGATCAAGGGCGTCTGCTCGCTCGGCTTGAGGATCACTGCGTTGCCGGCCAAGAGCGCCGGGACGACCATCCAGTGGCACATGGAGAGGGGGTAGTTCCAGGGGCTGATCACGCCGCACACGCCCAGGGGGTCGTAGTGGAGCGTGGTCTGGCTGCGCGCGTCCTCGTGCTCGACCGGCTGGAGCGCCGCGATCGCCGCGGCCACCTTGCCGGCCGTGCTCTTGGCGCTGCCCCGCACCTCGCCGATCCCCTTGGCCAGGGGCTTGCCCATTTCGCGGCTGAGGGCGGCGCCGAGCTCGTCCGCCCGCTCGGCGAGCTCCGCGGCCGCGAGCGCCAGGACCTCGCCGCGCTCCTCGAGCGAGCGGCCAGCCCAGGCCCCGCGCGCGGCGCGGGCGTTGGCCACGACCTGCGGGATCGCCTGGGGCGGAGTGATCGCGACCTGGCCGATCGTCTCGCCGGTGGCGGGGTTCTTGGACTCGAGCGTCTCGACCACGGGATCCTCCTCGGACGGGCAGGGATCCTCTCAGGCAGGCTCGGTCCCGGCCAGGAGGCGGGCAGCCCGCGCGAGGCGCGTCGCCGCGCGCTGGTAGGCCGCCGCGTTGCGGTTGGCGTCGACGCGCTCCTGGACGTCGGCCTCGGCGAGGAGCTCCCGGATCATGCGCTCGAGGGCCGTGAGGAGCTCGGGGCCAGAGCCAGAGCCGGGGCCGCTGCCGGGGCCGGAGCCGGAGCCGGAGCCGGGGGCCTGATCGTAGGGGTGGAGCGAGAGCGCTCGGTCCTCCGGAGTGCCGCGGAAGCAGGCCAGGCGCGCGGCGCCGGCCAGCTCGGCCTGGAGGGCCTCGGACAGATCCTCGCGCGGGAGGGCCGCGGCCAGGTCGAGCAGCGCGAGCAGCCCGGCGGCCGTGTCGTCGCGGTAGCGCGTGATCCGCTCGGCGAGCAGGCGACGCGCTTCGCTCAGGAGGGGGAGCGGCTCGCCCGCTCTCGCCGCCAGCTGATCGGCCTCGGCCGACCGCGCGGCCTCCGCTGCGCGCGCGGCGTCGGCGAGGCGCTCGCGCCAAGCCTGGATCAGGGCCGGGCGGGGCTCCTCCTCGGGTCCCAGCTCGCGCAGACCGCTGAGCTCGACTCGCTCCGAGCTGCGCGTGCTCTCGCGCCCCTCGATCACGGTCCGCTCGACCAGCTCGTCCCCGCGGACCTCGTAGGACCAGCGGTAGAGGTCGTGTTCCAACGAGAACGCGCGCGGGGCGCGCTCCTGCAGGAGCGCGCCCGCTTGGTCGAAGCGGAGGAAGCGGCCCGCCTCCACCTCGGCCAGCACCGACCCCTCCGCGCTCTGCCACCGCCTCATGGGTCCACGCTGGCGCGGAGGGGTCGGTCGCGCCAGCTAGGCCTTGCCCTGCCCGACGATCGCCGCGGCGCCATCGCTCGCCCGCGTCGGCGCTGGCTTCGTCGCTCGGAGGTCACAATGCGCTGCATCGCTGGAGCCTCCTCGCGCCTCGCCAGCGGCGACGATTGCTGCGCGAGCGCACCACGTCAATCGTCAGTCAGGACCTAGCCTGGAGTTTCGCGCTTTCAAGGAGGCAGCCCGTCTCGAGCTGTCGCTAGC
>CALDQK010001166.1 GCA_937911525.1 uncultured bacterium | reverse complement strand
GGCCCGCTACCTGCGCGAGCGTCACCTCCGCCCGCTGCCCCAGCTCGGCGAGGGGGTGCTGGCGATCCTCTCGCTCCCCCAGGAAGAGGTGCCTGGCGCGGCGGCCCAGGCCAAGCTCGGCGGCGCCGGCCTGGGGCTGGTCGCGCTCTGCGCGGCGCGCAGCCTCGAGCCAGGCGCCGTGACCCTGGCCGAGCTGCGCGGGCTGGGCGCCTTCGCGCGCGCGGCGCTGCGCGCGGACGGCAGCTTCCACAGCAAGTTCAACCTCGGCGAAGGCTGGGACCGCGAGTTCGTCTCGCTCTACTACCCCGGCGAGGCGATCCTGGGCTTGACCCGGCTCGCCGCGCAGGACCCCGCGGGCGATTGGCTGGCGCTGGCCGCCCGCGCCGCGTGCGCTCTGGCCGACCAGCGCCGCAGCACCCCGCGCGACGCGCTCCCCCACGACCACTGGCTGCTGATCGGCGGCGCCGAGCTGCTGGAGCAGGCCCCCGCGACGCTCCGCTTCGAGCGAGGCCTCCTGCGCGCGCACCTGCGTGAGCTGGGGCTCGCGATCCTCGAGCGCCAGGCCGACGTCGGCCGCTATCCAGGCAGCTTCCACCCCTCCGGCCGCACGGCCCCCAGCGCGACCCGCCTGGAGGGGCTCGTCGCCCTGGCCGAGTCGCTGCCCAAGAGCGACCCCCTGCGGGCGCGCCTGCGCGAGGCGATCGCGCGCGGCGGACGCTGGCTGCTCGGGACCCAGCTCGAGCAACCTGCCGAGGTCGCGGGCGCCTTCCCCGCGGCCGACCCGGGCGGCGGACTCGCCGGGGCGCGCGGTCAGGTCCGGGTCGACTTCACCCAGCACGCCCTCTCGGCGCTCCTCGGCTGGCAGGCGCTCAGCCCGGGGGAGTGAGCGCCTCGGGGCTGAGCGCGTGACGCAGGGCGTCCACGTCGGCCTGATCGACCCCGCTCAGGCGGAGCGGCCGCTCGAGCCCCTCCACGTCGACGTCGCCGTCCTGGCGCAGCTTGACCCGCTCGGCGCCCGGCTCGGGGCGACCCCAGTCCTCGCCGCGGCTGCGGAACACCCCGTTGCGGCGGCGCAGGCGCCGGTCGGTCACGACCAGGGTCACCGAGCGCTTGAGCGCCGCCAGGTAGAGCCCGATCGCCGCCAGGATCGCGAGGGTGAAGAGCAGGATCTGCGCCTGACTGCGAAAGCCGATCGCCCCGCGGGGGCCGAAGAGCGTCGCCGCCACGAAGACGACCAGCCCCAGCTGCGCCAGGAACACCAGGTCCCCGGGCCCGAGGAGCGCCAGCCTGAGGCGCCCCTCCCAGAGCAGGCGTTCACCGGGCTCCAGCTCTTGCACGCCCCTATGCTACGTCAGCAGGGATCGACTACGCTGAGGGCATGAGCTTCGCCCGCCTGGTCCCCCTCGCGCTGAGCGCCGCGCTCCTGGTCACCCTGGCCGGCCCCGCCGCGGCCACCAACACGACCGAGGACCCTCCCCTGCGCGTGACCCTCCACGACGGCTCGACCTACGAGGGGAAGCTGACCTGGAAGCAGAGCAAGCTGTGGGTCAAGGGGCGCAAGCGGAAGAAGATCCCCTACGGCGACATCTCACTGATCTCGGCCGCCCCGGCGCCCACGCTCGAGGAGCTGGCGGCGGAGTTCGCCAAGAAGGCCAAGGGGCTGCAGGAGGACGACCTCAAGGGCTGGCTGCGCCTGGCCCGCTGGGCGGCCGAGCGCGACCTCATGGACGAGGCGGCGGAGGCCTACGAGCAGGTCCTCGAGCTCGACGAGCAGAACGCCGAGGCCCGGGCGGGGATCGGTGAGCTGAAGGAGGGCGAGGACTGGGTCGCGGCTGGGGTCGTGCTGGGGCGCAAGCGGCAGAAGCTCGCCGCCGACGACAACGACGGCTTGGTCGGCCTGGCGCGCTTCTGCTTCGAGCACCAGCTGCGCCTGGAGGGCTTCGACCTGCTCGTACAGGTCTTGACCCGCGACACCTATCACAAGGAGGCGATCAAGCTCGCCAAGCCCTACACCAGCCGCTACCGCCAGCGCTCGACCCTGCGCTTCCCCCTGGCGGGGCGCTGGAAGGCGAGCGAAGACCGCACTCGCCACCACCAGCTCAAGGCCTACGCGACCTACGCCCTCGACCTCATGAAGGTCGACGAGCGCGGCCGGACCCACCGCGGCAAGGGCCGCAAGCTGAGCGACTACTTCACCTGGGACGCGCCCTTCTACGCGGTCGCCGACGGGACCGTGGTGGAGGTCCGCGACGGCAACCCCGACAACCCGGTCGGCAAGATCGGGGACGCCCACGAGAAGCACAACGGCGTCTCGATCGACCACGGCCAGGGCGAGCTCTCCTGGTACGTGCACGCCAAGAAGGGCTCGATCCGGGTCAAGCTCGGCGACAAGGTCAAGCGCGGCCAGATCCTGGGCACGGTCGGCAACTCGGGCGGGAGCGCCCTGCCCCACCTGCACTACACGCTGATCTCCCACCGCCGCCTCTCGGTGCCCTGGCGCTGCGAGTCCTTCCGGATCGTGGCCCCCGACGGGACGCCGATCCCGGTCCGCGACACCTGGCCCCGCGAAGGCTGGACGATCGAGGCCCCCGAGCCCGCGGGGAACGCGACGCAGGAGAAGAAGTAGCCATGGAGCTGGCGCACGTCTCCGACCTCCACATTCGCTGGCGCCCGGGCCAGTCGGGCGCCCCCTTCGCGCGCTACCTGAACAAGCGCGTCGTCGGCTGGCTGAACCTGACCTTTCACCGCAGCCACCCGATCGCGGTCCTCAGCGCGCTCGTCGCCGACCTGCGCGAGTCCCCTCCCGACCACCTGGCGGTCACGGGCGACTTCACCAACCTCGCCCTCCCCGGCGAGTTCGAGCGGGCCCGCGAGTTCCTCGAGGCGACCGAGCTCCCCGCCGAGCGGGTGAGCGTGATCCCGGGCAACCACGACACCTACGTGCGGGCCTCCGTCGGCCGCTTCGAAGAGGTCCTGGCCGACTGGCTCGACCCCGCCCTGGGGGTCGAAGCCTGGCCGCGCTCGCGTCGCGTCGGCGACGTGCTCCTGATCGGGACCCAGAGCTGCGTCCCGACGCCGGTGTTCCAGGCCTGGGGCGCCATGGGTGAGCGCCAGCTCAGCGCGCTCGGCGAGGCCCTCGCGAGCGACGACGCGCCGGTCAAGCTGGTCCTGGTCCACCACCCCCCCCTGCTCGCGGGGGGCAAGCCGGAGAAGCCGCGCCGCGGCAACCGCGACGCGGCGGGCCTGCTCGAGGCCTGCGTCGGGCGCGCCGACGCGATCCTGTGCGGGCACACCCACCGGGCCTTCCACCACGTCCACGAGGGGCTGCACGTGCTCTGCGCGGGCTCCTCGACCAGCTCGGTCAAGGCCCTCGGCGAGGGGGCGACCTACAACCGCTACCGGATCGAGGAAGGCCGCCTGCTCGGCTACGAGGTCCGCGGCTACGACCCGGCGCAGGGGCGCTTCGTCCACCTGCGCAACGAGAGCCTCGGCGCGCTCGAGGCCGCTCGCTCCTAGTAGTCGATCCCCAGCAGCTCCTCGGCTCGCCGGCAGGCGCGCTCGAGGTCGATCTTCACGTTGGGGTCGGTCTCCTTGAGCATGATGTGGGTGTCGAGCTTGGTCCACATCTTCTTGAGGATCTCGGGCGGCGTCCCTTCGGCCACGCGCATCCAGTTGAGCGCGTTGATCACGTTGGGCTTGTTCATCAGCCGCTTGGCCGCGACCTCGGGCTCGAGCAGCGTGTTGGGGCGGCGGCGCCGGCCGCGGCGGCGCGGCTTGCCGTCGTCTTCGTCCTCGGGGTTCCCGCCGGCCTTCTTCTGCTCGGCCTCGGCCTTGGCGGCGCGGCTGCTCTTGGGGATCGCCTCCTCGTTCCAGCCGAGCTCCTCCGCCGACTCTTCGGCGGGCGCCTTCTCGTCGTCGTCGTCGTCGTCCTCGGCGTCGTCGTCGTCCTCGTCCTTCTCCTCGGTGTCGTCTCCCGAAGTGATCAGAGGTTCGACCAGGCCCGCGTCGTCGAAGTCGTCCTCCTCGTCATCATCGTCGAGGTCGACGTCGAGCATGTCGTCGTCGTCGAGGAGGTCGTCGTCGTCGTCGTCGAGGAGGTCGTCGTCGTCCTGCTCCTCGCCGTCCTCGCCCCCCGCCTCAGCGGCTGGAGTCGGCTCGTCCTCGTCCTCCAGGTCAGCCTCGGCTGCCTGCTTCGAGGTCTTCTTGCTCGACGTCTTCTTCTTGCTCGACGTCTTCTTGCTCGACGTCTTCTTCTTGCTCGACGTCTTCTTCTTGCTCGACGTCTT
>CALDQK010001165.1 GCA_937911525.1 uncultured bacterium | reverse complement strand
AGTCCTGAAACCAGTCGAGTCCTGAAACCAGTCGAGTCCTGAAACCAGTCGAGTCCTGAAACCAGTCGAGTCGAGGCGCCCGAGGCTCACGCCTCAGAAGAATCAGCGGCTCTGTCTCAAACCTGCGTCTAAAGTCTCAGGGGCGTCGAGCCTTCCGAGCCACCCAGCAGGTTTGAGCGCCGCTGATTCTGGGCCCAGAGATGGGGGTCTGGGGGGCGCAGCCCCCCAGGACAATAGAGCCGGCCAGGGGAAGGTCCCCCGGCCGGCTCTGGGTGTGACTCGGCCGAGGGAGGTCTAGAAGACCGCGCCTTCGATCGCCTCGGCGTCCTTGATGTCGGTGATCAAGGTCTCGGTCGTGAGCATCAGGCTCGCGACGCTGGCCGCGTTCTGCAGGGCGGCGCGGGTGACCTTGGTCGGGTCCACGATGCCGGCCTCGAACATGTCCACGAAGCGGTCCTGGAGGGCGTCGTAGCCCTCGCTGCCGGAGCGCTCGCTGACCTCTTCCACGATCACCCCGCCGTTCTTGCCGGCGTTCGCGGCGATCTGGCGCATCGGATACTCGAGCGCCTTGCGGACGATCAACGCGCCGAGGCGAATGTCGCCCTCGCAGCTCTCGACCGCCTTCTCGACGGCCGGGATCGCGCGGATCAGCGCCACGCCGCCGCCAGGGACGATGCCCTCCTCGACAGCCGCGCGGGTCGCGTGCAGGGCGTCCTCCACGCGCGCCTTCTTCTCCTTCATCTCGGTCTCGGTGGCCGCGCCGACCTTGACCACGGCCACGCCGCCCGACAGCTTCGCGAGGCGCTCCTCGAGCTTCTCGCGGTCGTAGTCGCTCGTGGACTGGCCGATCTGGGTGCGGAGCTGCTCGCAGCGCTGCTTGATCGCCGCGCTCTCGCCGCCGCCGCCCACGATCGTGGTGCTGTCCTTCTCGATCGTGACGCGCTTGGCGGTGCCGAGCATGTCGATCGTGACGTTCTCGAGCTTGGTGCCCGTGTCCTCCGCGACGACCGCGCCGCCGGTCAGGATGGCCATGTCGGCCAGCATGGCCTTGCGGCGCTCGCCGAAGCCGGGCGCCTTGACGGCGGCCACCTTGAGCGCGCCGCGCAGGCGGTTGATCACCAGGGCGGCGAGGGCCTCGCCCTCGACGTCCTCGGCGATCACCAGCAGGGGCTTGCCCGCGTTCATCACGGCCTCGAGGACCGGGATCAGCTCGCGCAGGTTGTTGATCTTCTTCTCGTGCAGGAGGACGTAGGCGTCCTCGAGCTCGGTGATCATCGACTCGGGCTTGTTGACGAAGTAGGGCGAGATGTAGCCCTTGTCGATCTGCATGCCGTCGACGACGTCCAGGGAGGTCTCGATCCCCTGGGCCTCCTCGACGGTGATCACCCCGTCCTTGCCGGCCTTGTCCATGGCGTTGGCGAGCAGCTCGCCGATCGCGTGGTCCTGGTTGGCCGAGATCGCGCCGACCTGGGCGATCTGGTTGTGGTCGTTGACCTCACGGCTGAGGCCCTTGACCGCCTCGACCGCGGCCACGACCGCCTTGTCGATGCCCTTCTTGAGCTGCATCGGGTTGGCGCCGGCGGCCAGAGCCTTGAGGCCCTCGCCGAAGATCGCCTCGGCCAGGACGGTCGCGGTGGTGGTGCCGTCGCCCGCCACGTCGGAGGTCTTGCTCGCGACCTCGTTGACCATCCGGGCGCCCATGTTCTCGAAGGGATCCTCGAGCTCGATCTCCTTGCTGACCGAGACGCCGTCCTTGGTCACGGTCGGGCCGCCGAAGCTCTTCTGCAGGATCACGTGACGACCCGTGGGGCCGAGGGTGACCTTGACGGCCTTGGCGAGCTTGCCGACGCCGGTCTTGATCTTCCGGCGGGCCTCTTCGTCGAAAACCAGCTGCTTGGCCATAGCTCTTACGCCTCCTCGAGCACGGCGAGGATCTCGTGCTCACGCATGATTTGGTGCTCGGCACCGTCGATCTTGATCTCGGTGCCGGCGTACTTGCCGAAGATCACGGTGTCGCCGGCCTTGACGGCCAGCGGGGCGCGATCGCCGTTGTCCAGGACCTTGCCGGCGCCGACGGCGACGACCTCGCCGCGCTGCGGCTTCTCCTTGGCGGAATCGGGCAGGACGATGCCGCCAGCGGTCTTCTCCTCCGCCTCGAGCGGGCGAATGAGGATGCGGTCATCGAGGGGACGGACGTTCATCGGTGTCTCCAATTACTCGTGTATCTGGTGTGGCTCGAGGCCGCGTTAGTGCATGTGTCCCATGTCGTCGTCGCCCTCGTCCTCCTCCGGGATATCCGCGATCGCGCAGGAGGTGGTGAGGAGCATCGCCGACACGGAGGCCGCGTTGATCAGGGCGCTCTTGGTGACCTTGGCGGGGTCGATGACGCCGCGCTCGAAGAGGTCGACGTACTCTTCCTTGAGCGCGTCGTAGCCGTAGCTGAAGCTCTCGTTCTTGAGCAGGCGGTTGATCACCACCTGGCCCTCGATCCCCGCGTTGGCGGCGATCTGCGTCAAGGGCGCCGAGAGGCTGCGGGCGAGGGTCTCGCCGCCGATCTTCTCGTCGCCGCTCAGCTCGGCGGCCAGCTTGTGGGCCTCCCGCTGGCTGCGCAGCAGCGCGATCCCGCCGCCGGGGAGGATCCCCTCCTCGACCGCGGCCTGGGTCGCCGAGAGAGCGTCGTCGAGGCGCATCTTGCGCTCCTTGAGCTCGGTCTCGGTGGCCGCGCCGACGCTGATCTTGGCGATCCCGCCGGCCAGGCGCGCCAGGCGCTCCTGCAGCTTCTCCCGGTCGTAGTCCGAGTCGCTGGCCTCGATCTCGCGCTTGATCTGGTCGCAGCGGCTCTTGATCTTGTCTTCGCCGCCAGCGCCCTCGAGGATGATCGTGTTGTCCTTGTCGACGCGCACGCTCTTGGCCGAGCCGAGGTCGTCGATCTTGACCTTCTCGAGGTCGATGCCGAGGTCCTTGCTGAGGACGCGGCCGCCCGTGAGGATCCCGAGGTCGACCAGCATCGCCTTGCGGCGCTCGCCGTAGCCCGGCGCCTTGACCGCGCAGACCTCGACGATGCCCTTGAGCTTGTTGACGACCAGGGTCGCCAGCGCCTCGCCGTCGACGTCCTCGGCCACGATCAGGAGCGGACGCTTGACCTCGTTGATCTGCTCGAGGAGCGGGATCAGGGGACGAACCGAGCTCAGCTTCTGGTCGTAGAGCATGACCAGCGCGTTGTCGAGCTTGGCCTCCATGGCGTCGCCGTCGGTCACGAAGTGCGGCGAGAGGTAGCCGCGGTCGAACTTCATGCCCTCGACGATGTCGACCTCGGTCTCGAGGCCCTTGCCCTCCTCGATCGTGATCACGCCGTTCTCGCCGACCTTCTTCATCGCGTCGGCGATGGTCTCGCCGATGAAGTCGTCGTGGTTGGCGGCCACGGTCGCGACCTGCAGGCGCTCCTCGTGGGTCTCGATCTTCTTGGCCTGGCCCTCGATGAAGTTGGCGACCTTCTCGGCGGTGGCGGTGATCCCGCGGCTGAGCGCCATGGGGTCGGCGCCGGCGCTGACGGCCTTGAGGCCCTCGAGGAAGATCGCCTCGGCCAGGACGGTCGCGGTGGTGGTGCCGTCACCGGCGTCGTCGCTGGTCTTGGAGGAGGCGACCTTCACCAACTGGGCGCCGATGTTCTCGTAGGGGTCGGTGAGCTCGACCTCCTCGGCGACGGTCACGCCGTCCTTGGTGACCCGGGGGCCACCCCAGCTCTTGTCGATCACGGCGTTGCGGCCCTTGGGCCCCAGCGTGACCTTGACGGCGCGCGCCAGCTTCTGAACCCCCTCCTTGAGCTTGTCACGGGCCTCCGAGTCGAAGGCGAGTTGCTTTGCCATGGGATCGGGCTCCTATGGTGTCCTGCGCGTGAGAATGGGCGCAGTTGAGTGCGGTTGAGGTGTCGTTGTGGTGTTCGGGGCCGGGACTGCCACTTTGGTGGAGTCAGTCCGACCGTGAGGAGGCCCCTGCGGGACCTCGACCCGCCTCTTGCAAGCCCGGTGCCGGCGCGGGGGCGCCGCAAGTCCTTTCCTCGTAGCGCCCAGGCGGGCGGCAGGGGCTGCCACTTTCGTTGGTGGCCCACGCCCCCGCTGTCAGATTGGCAAGAGGAGCGGGTGCGTGGCGGATCGGCAGGGGTTCCGCTATGCTTGCGACGCCTCGTGATCGGCCAAGCGCCGTAACCTGTGTCGATTCAATGCTGAAACGTCTCCAGGCCCAACTCTCGTCCCCGCCACGCGCTCCCCGCGGGAGAGCTCGCTGATGGCAGATCTCGAGGTCATCGCAGGCAAGGCCAAGGGCAAGGTGTTCAACCTCGCCGGCAAGCAGACCTTCACGTTGGGACGCGGCTACGGGGTGGACATCTTCCTCGAGGACCGAGGCTGCTCGCGCAACCACTGCAAGGTCGAGAAGCGCGGCGACGGCTTCTACGTGGTGGACCTCGGCGCCAGCTACGGGACGAAGGTCAACGGGACCAAGATCAAGGAGCAGCGCCTCGAGGACGGAGATCAGCTCCGGCTCGGTAAGAGCGTCCTGATCTTCAAGGACGCGGCTGCCGCGGCCGCCGCGCCTGCGGCCAACCCCTTCTCGGGCTCCCCCTTCCCCCCCCCCCCCCCCCGCGCTCCCTCGCCCCTCCCCCCGCCGAGCGGCGCGCCCGCC
>CALDQK010001164.1 GCA_937911525.1 uncultured bacterium | reverse complement strand
CCGAGCTCGCCGACCTCGAGGGGCATGTCCCGGGCCGACTTCTCGCCCGCGTAGCAGTAGCTGCAGGCCAGGTCGCACTGGTGGGTCAGGATCAGGGACAGGCGCATGAGAGGGGGTCGCTCCTGGGCTGACCCCTCCTACCCGCGAGGCGGGTGCGGGTTCAGGGGCGCCGTCGCGCTGCTACGCAAGGGGATAGACGCTGGACCTCGGGCCGGTGTTGCATCTCTTTTGGACCCCAGAGCGGGCCGAGGCTCACGTGGCACAATCGGTCCATGTCGGGAGCGCCGCTGCGGGTGGGAGTCATGGGAGCCGGGGCCGTGGGCGCCTACGTCGGCGGCTGGCTCGCGACCGCGCCCGAGGTCGAGGTCCTGCTCGTGGGACGCCAGCGCCTCGCCGACGCCGTGGCCGCCGAGGGGCTCGTCGTCTCCCAGGGCGCGCGCGAGGAGCGGGTTCGTCAGGTTCAGGTCGCCACCGCGGCGGCGGCGCTCGCGGAGTCCGACGTGGTGCTCTGCTGCGTGAAGAGCCGCGACACCGAGGCCGTGGCGAAGGAGCTGACCGAAATCCTGCGCCCCGAGGCGCTCGTGGTCAGCCTCCAGAACGGGGTCCGCAACCCGGCCACCCTGCGCGCCGCCCTCGGCGCGGAGCGAGTGCTGGCGGGCGTGGTCGGCTTCAACGCGGTGCTGCGGAGCGCCCACGAGGCGCGCCAGACGACCGACGGCGACCTGGAGCTCGAGCAGCGCGAGCACGAGAGCGCGCGCCGGCTCTACGCGGCCCTGCGCGCCGGCGGGCTCTCGCTCACCACGCACCGGGACCTGGCGCCGCGCCAGTGGAGCAAGCTGTTGATCAACCTCAGCAACGCGGTCAGCGCCCTCTCCGGCGCGCCGACCAAGGAGCTGCTGGTCCAGGCCGGCTACCGGCGGATCCTGGCCGCGGTCCTGCGCGAGGGGATCGGCGTCGCGCGCGCCGCGGGCCAGCCCCTGGCCCGCCTGCGCGGCCTGCCCGTCGGCGCGGTCCCAATGCTCCTGCGCGCGCCGAGCTGGATCGTGCGCCTGGCGCTGGGCCTCAAGGTCGACCCCAAGGCCCGCTCCTCCATGGCGCAGGACCTCGAGCGCGGCCGGCCGACCGAGGTCGCCTACCTGAACGGCGAGATCGTGCGCCTGGCCGCCGAGCACGGCGCGACCGCGCCCTTGAACCAGCGCCTGGTCGAGCTGATCCGCGCGGCCGAGGCGGCGGGCGGGAGCCCGAGCCTCGGCCCCGAGGCCTTCTGGACCGCGCTCCACGAGCGGGAGGACCCATGAGAGCAGCTTGCATTCGCGCCTACGGCGGCCCCGAGGAGCTGAAGGTCGAGGACCTGCCCGACCCGACCCCCGGGCCCAAGGACGTCCTGATCGAGGTCCACGCCGCGGCGATCAACCCGGTCGACTGCAAAATGCGCGGCGGCGCCATGCGCGGCTTCCTGCGCAAGCCCTTCCCCTTCGTGCTCGGCGCGGACCTCTCGGGCGTGGTCCGCGAGGTCGGCGCCAAGTGCACCCGCCTGAAGCCGGGCGACGAGGTCTACACCTCGCCCCACCACAGCCAGCTCGGGACCTACGCCGAGCTGGCCGTGGTCCGGGAGGACCACGTCGGCCTCAAGCCGCCCAGCCTGACCCACCAGGAGGCGGCCGGGATCCCGCTCGCCGGCCTGACGGCCTGGGACTGCCTGACCCCGCTCGAGGCGGGCCAGCGCGCGCTGATCCTGGCCGGCTCGGGCGGCGTGGGCACGCTCGCGATCCAGCTCGCCAAGGAGCGCGGCGCGCACGTGATCACGACCTGCAGCGAGCGGAACACCGAGCTCGTCCGCTCGCTGGGCGCCGACGAGGTGATCGACTACACCAAGCAGGACTTCGCCGACGAGCTGAGCGAGATCGACCTCGTGCTCGACTCGCTGGGCGACTGGGCCCACGCCAAGAAGGTCCTGCGCCGCGGCGGCCGCCTGCGCACGATCGTCTCGGGCCTCCCCGACGCGACCAAGCGCTACGGCCCCTACGTGGGTCCGCTGACCGTCGGCGTCAACACGGCGGGCTTGCTCCTGGGCTCCTTCGTGTGCCAGGGCGTGCGCGCCTCGAGCGTGCTCCGCCAGCCGAGCGCTGCGAACCTCGACGAGCTGACGAAGCGGGTCGAGGCCGGCACGCTCCGCCCGGTCGTCGACCGCGTGTTCCCGCTGGACGAGATCGTGGCCGCGCACGAATACAGCGAGACGGGGCGGGCCCGAGGCAAGATCGTGATCGCGGTGAAGGCGGAGTGAGCGACGCCGAGCTCCGCGAGCTCGAGCGGCGCTTTCGGGAGTCGGGATCCGCGGAGGACGAGCTCGACTGGTTGGAAGCGCGCTCGAGGGCTGGGGAGGTCGCGATTCCGTTCGAGTGGACGACCTCGAATGGCGGCCCAGTGATCGTGCTGGAGGAGGCTGGGCTTCCCTACTGGCAAGGCGCTTCCAGCGAGCTGGATCCGATGGATCCAGAGAGCGACTACGGACGAATCTGCGAGGGGGAGGAAGAGCGAGTCAACGTCGGGCCCACGCTCGGGCTCGTGATGTTCGACGCCGGAGTCTGGCCAGTGGCTGGCTGGTCGTTTCGAGACGATGTCGTGCTCCTCTACGCCTCGTCTCCGGAGGAAGCCGAGCTCGAGTTGATTCGCCTGGTGTGCGACCGGCTGCGGATGGCGCGAGCGAATCCAGAGGACCTGTCGCTGGCAGAGGAGCCCTTCGACTTCCTCATCACGGCGGACTCACGACTCGTCGCCTTCGATTCCGCCTTCTCGGGGGAGGAGGTCGGCCTCGACTCGGTGGAGCCATGCCCTTTCTCGCTCCCCTGCAGACGAGGGCTCTACAGGGTCTTCCCGACCTGGCTGAACCTCCCTGTGCCATGGGAGGACCAGGGGCAGGTGTTCGCCTACTTCATGGTCCGCCAGCGCGACATTGCTCTGGGGGTGTCCGAGGCGATCCAGGTCGCGGAGGCGTCCGTGACGCGGCGGCGCAAGAAGAAGCAGGTCGCCCGAGGCGTGACCCTGCGCATGGAGGACGCGGACGGCACACCTCAGCCGGTCTACTCCGTCTGGTTCGTCGGGGGCTCGGGTTCGTCCGTGGTGGAAGACCGCTCGTTCTCCGTCGACGTTGACTGTCTCACGGGCAAGGCGGGCAAGAGGAAGCAGGACTGGTAGCCGGCGCGATCCCGCGGGATCGTCCTCTCGGAAGGTGATCGTGCGGGGGGCGGAGGCCGATAGGTCTCGACACCCTGGCCCGAGGTCGGACACTCTGTCACATGACCTACCGTGACTCGGACGACCTCCTCGAGCAGGCGCGCGCCCTCCTTGAAGACGACGAACTGGAGCAGGCGATCGCGCTCGGGGAGGAGCTGGAGGCTCGCGGGGAGATACGCGGCGTCGAGGTGATCGCGCTCGCTTATCAGGAGGCGGAGGAGCCAGCGGAGGGCGTCGCCGCCATGGAGCGCGGGGTGAAGCTCGACCCCACGGCTTGGTGGGCCTGGCAGCTGCTGGGGAACCTGCGCTCGCAGTGCCATGACTACCCAGGCGCGCTCGAGGCCTACGCTCAGGCGCGCGCTTGCCCGGAGCCCTGGGTGGCCTCCCTCGACTTCAACGAAGGCGTCGCGCTCGTCCGCGCTCAGGAATACGAGCGGGGCTTTGCCCTCCTCGCTCGAGTCGACGGTGAGCTCTACCTCAAGGCTCAGGCGCGCTGTCTCGGCGCGCTCAACGATCTGGAGCGCTACGGAGAAGTGCTCAAGGTCGTGGAAACCGTGCTCGCGCGGCGCTTCGAGGGGGAGGTCGGCGAAGACCTGAGCGACGCCTGGTTCGAGAAGGCGACCGCCCTCTGGAAGTGCGGGGAGGAGGAGCAGGCGGTTGAATGTGTCTGGCAGGCGCTCTACTACGACAAGCTCAACAAGCGGGCCATGTGGCTGCTGCGCGAGCTGACTGCGGAGACCTCCCCGGACGCGAAGCTCTACCGCGTCATGGTGGAGGGCGACTGGCACGAGGTTCCCGAGGGCTACGGCGAACCGCCTGGGTTCTTCACGACCTACCACGTCGTGGCGGACGACCCGGAGGAGGTCTTGAACCTCCTCTCCCTGTTCGAGCCAGAAGAGCTGCGGAGCAGCCTGCGCGTCGAGGAGCTCGAGGAGCTCGAGGCCTGGCCAGGCGAGCCCAAGGGCGTCTACGAGGCGTCTGGCTATCAGCTCTTCCCTGCCGACACTGGAGAAGAGGACGAGGGCGAAGGGGCTAGTGCGTAGGCACAAGGTTGATCAGCGTGTGCCCACCCTCGACAACGAGCGCGCAACGCTCACACTGCCACCATGTCTCAGAGAGACGACACCGCTCCCTCCGACCCGGGACGACTATTGAGCTGCGAAGCGGCCGCTGACGTCCTCAATGTGTCTCTCTCCTGCTTGAGCGAACTCGTCGAGTCGGGCCAGATTCCCCGTCGCCAAGTGGGAGAGCATTGGGCGATCTGCGCTGCTGACCTCTTGGACTTTCGAGCGAGCGACGATCAGGCGCGGCGAGAAGTTCGAGCCGCGCTGGCGAGGGAGGCAGAGCGCCTAGGCTTGGGCTACTAGCGGCCCGCCTCAACGCGCCCGCAGCAGCAGGCGCAGCTTCCCCTTCGGGCGCAGCGTGGTCGCCGGCTGTGGCTGGGG
>CALDQK010001163.1 GCA_937911525.1 uncultured bacterium | reverse complement strand
CAGTTTTCCAGTTTTCCCCGTTCCATCTCAGGAACGCGAAGGAGCTTTCGCTGGTTGCGGCAGCTCCTTCTGCTCTTCCTTTCGGGCACGGGCACGGGCACGGCCAGCAGCCTCCTCCTGGGCCGACCCCCAATTTCCCGGAACCTCGCCGGCCGCCCCCGGTATCTGCCCCCGCGTCGGATCGTGGCGCTATCGTCACGGCCCACCGGGGGGAGTCCTACATGTCGTTGTCTTCGCGCGGAGCGCTCCTCCTCGCGGCGCTAGGCTGCATGGCCGCGGTTCAGGCTACCTGGACCCGTCCCGTCGCCGCGCAGGAGCAAGAGTCCCCAGCCGAAACCCCAGCCCCGCAGGCGCCGCCCGACGCGCCCACGGGGCTGGACGTCTTTGCCCAGGGCGTGACCGCCAAGATCAGCTGGCGGAGCAGCGCGGGGGCGACGAGCTACCGCGTCGAGCGGGCCCGGGGCGAAGGCGAGGACTTCGCGCCCGTGGTCGAGGTCAAGCCCGCCAAGGAGGGCGAGCCCCCCGAGACCAAGGCCGAGGACCCGAGCCTCGAGATCGGCGCGAGCTACCGCTACCGGGTGGTCGCGCTCAACGCGGCCGGGGCCTCGGAGCCCAGCTCGGTGGAAGAGCTGCAGACCCTCCGTCCGCCGAGCGAGGTCCGCGCCAGCCTGGCCGTGATCGACAGCGACACTCACGAGGCCGAGGTCACCCTGACCTGGACCGACGCGGAGCCCGAGCGGAGCGACAAGTTCACGATCGAGCGCGCCCGGCACGGCTCGGGCCAGTGGGAGAAGCTCGACGACCTGCGCAAGAGCCGCAAGGACAAGAAGAGCGGCAAGGCCGACTTCGAGTTCTTCGACGACGCGATCGACCCCGAGACCGCCTACGACTACCGCGTCGTCGCGCGCGAGAAGCTGACCGAGTCGCCCCCCTCGGCCGTCGCGCGCACCGCCCCGCGCGGCGCTCCGCGCGCCCCCCGTGACCTGCGGGTCGGCGCCTTCTCGACCGAGGTCGCCCAGCTGCGCTGGCGCGACGTGTCCCGCAACGAGGACGGCTACCTCGTCGAGCGCCGCCGCCCCGGCAGCGAGGAGTGGACCGAGCTGGCGCGGCTCCCCGCCGACGCGACGAGCTACAGCGCCGCGGTCCAGCCGGGTGAGGCCTGGGAATACCGCGTGCGCGCCCTCAACAGCCGGGGCGAGGCCGCGAGCCCCGTGGTCGGCGGCCGCGCCCCGCGCCGGGACGCCGCGCCCCTCGGCGTGGTCGGCCCCTCCGGCGTGACCCGCGGTCCGACCGGCGTCACGCGCACCGCCCAGGCCACCCCCGACGCCTGGCGCGAGAACTTCAGCGCGCTCCCCGACCGCTGGCGGATCACCTTCCCCGAGTGGGACCGCTACCCCGAGCAGCTCGTCGACCCCGAAGAGAAGCCCTACGAGGAGGGCAGCTGGCTCAACCCCTACACGCAGAGCGTGATCAAGGGCGACTACCCGGTCCTGGGCAACGACATCTTCTTCAACCTCGAGCTCCAGAGCGACACCCTGGCCGAAGGGCGCGCCTTCCCGATCCCGAGCGGCGTCAGCACCGCCGAGCCGAGCGATCCGCAGTTCTTCGGCGACTTCGACCAGTTCCTGTTCAACCAGAACTTCGTGATCTCGGCCGAGCTCTTCCAGGGCGACACGGCGTTTCGGCCCAAGGACTTCGCGGTCAAGCTGACGGGCGTCGGCAACATCAACTACCTCAAGGCCTTCGAGGACAACCTCGTCGACATCGACGTCCGCGAGGGCGAGGACCGCGTCGACGGCGTGTTCGCGCTCCAGGAGGCGCTGATCGACAAGCACCTCGTCGACCTCGGCAGCAGCTACGACTTCATCACGCTGATCGCGGGCGTTCAGCGCTTCCAGAGCGACTTCCGCGGGTTCAACTTCTTCGACAACAACCTGGGCGTGCGGCTCCAGACCAACTACCTGAGCAACCGCCTCCAGCTGAACCTGGCCTGGTTCCACCAGCTCGAGAAGGACACCAACAGCGGCCTGAACACCTTCGACCTGCGCCCGCAGCACGTGTTCGTGGCCAACCTCTACTTCCAGGACGTGTTCAAGGAGCTCGGCCGCGCGCTGACCGGCCACGACGTGCTCGGCTACACGCTCCTGCTCAACTACCACTACAACCTCGACCAGCGCTCGACCGAGTACGACGACAACGGCTTCCTGGTCCGGCCGACCAAGATCGGCGCCGCCACCAGCTCCTTCGGCCCGCCCAACGAGAAGGAGCTGAGGATCCACTACCTGGGCTGGGGCGGCGAGGGGCACATTGGCCCGCTCAACATCAGCCACCAGTACTACCTGGCCTGGGGTCAGGAGAGCTTCAACGAGATCTCGGGCGAGAAGCAGGACGTGCTGGCGCACTTCTTCGCGCTCGAGCTCTCGGTCGACGTCGACTGGCTGCGCTTCAAGGGCAGCTACCTCTACGCCTCGGGCGACCCCAACCCGACCAACGGCCGCGCCAGCGGCTTCTCGGCGATCTTCGACAACCCCTTCTTCGCCGGCTCGGGCTTCAGCTACTTCAACCGCCAGAACGTGCCGCTGGTCCAGACCGGCGCCCAGCTGACCAACCGCCTCAGCCTGCTGCCCGACCTGCGCAGCTCCAAGACCCAGGGCCAGAGCAACTTCGTCAACCCGGGTCTGCACCTGTTCAACGTCGGCATGAGCGCGCGGGTGACCCCCAAGCTCTTCGTCGACTTCAACGTGAACTTCCTCTACTTCGACAACACCGCGCCCCTCGAGCTGGTCCTGGTCCAGGGCGACATCGATCGCAGCATCGGCGTCGACTACAACGTCGGCGTCCAGTACCGGCCCTTCCTCACCGACAACGTGATCGTGACCGCGGGCGCGGGCGCGCTGGTGCCCGGCGAGGGCTTCCGCGCGATCTACTCGGCCAAGACCCTCTACTCGGGCTTCTTGGCCCTCACCCTGACCTACTAGAGGAGAGCTCCGTGCGCGAAGCGAACACGAAGGATCCCCTCGAGCGCGCCCTGAGCGTCGCGACCGCCCTGGGCGTCGTCGCGATCGCCTCGGCGGTGCTCCTCTCCTGCCAGAGCCCCGAGCTCCCACCCGAGCGCGCCTACGTCGGCGACCAGGAGACGCTGGAGCAGGTCACCTTGACCGCCCAGGGCGCCGGCGAGGTGCTGGTGTGGGACAAGGCCCAAAACTGCTACCGCAAGCGCCCCGCGGCGGACTACCCGCTCGAGACGCGCAGCCTGGGCTGCCTGACCTGCCACAAGGGTCAGAAGGAGCCTCACCCCGACGACCTGAGCTACGACCTCGAGTCGGCGATCGGCTGCACCGACTGCCACGGCGGCGTGGCCTGGGTCAGCAGCCTCAGCGACGACGAGCTGGCCCCGCTCCTGAGCGAGTTCCTCAGCACCCGCGGGGTGGCCGAGATCACGAGCGCGGACCTGGCCGAGCGCCTGGCGCGCTTCAAGCGCGTCTCGGGCGACCACGACGCGGTCCGCGCCGCGGCCCACGTCCACGCGCCCGCCGCCTCGACCGAGGCCGTGTGGTCCAAGCGCAAGGCCGGCCAGGGGCTCAGCTCGGGGAACCCCGAGATCGCCTTCGGCGCGCAGCTGCGCGACTCGTGGGAGTGGGTCCGCTTCGTCAACCCGGGTGACCTGCGCGTGGCCTCGGTCTCGTGCGGCACGGCCGGCTGCCACGGCTCCGCCAGCGCCTTCAAGGGCGACGACATCGTGACCAAGGTCCACAAGAGCATGATGACGACCTCGCCCATGCTCTGGGGCGCGGCCCTCTACAACAACGGCGCCTACCCCGAGAAGACGCCCCGCTTCGGCGAGAGCTACGACCCGCACGGCCAGCAGCAGCGCGTGCTCGGCGAGCTGCCCGAGGACCCGATCGCGCGCGCCGAGGCGCAGCTCGGCCGCGGCGAGCTGGCCTTCCTCGACCCGCTGCCCCGCTTCGAGGTCGGCCAGCCGAGCAACATCCTGCGCATCTTCGAGCGCGGCCAGCGCCGCCCCCTCCAGATCGGGCTGCCCACCCCCGGCCAGCCCGGCGGCCCGATCGAGGAGGAGCCCGGTCGTCCGCTCAACCGGCTCAGCCAGCGCGGCCTGGGCACCGGCAACCGGACCGACCCGGTGTGGCTGAACCTGCAGCGCACCCGCCTGATGGACCCCACGCTCAACATGCTGGGGACCAACGACCAGCCCGGCGACTACCGCTCCTCGGGCTGCACGGCCTGCCACATGGTCTACGCCAACGGGCGCGACCCCCTCAACGACCTGCGCGCCGACTGCTGGGGGACCCAGCCCGGGGACGCCAAGTACGCCAAGTACGCCCACCACCAGGGCGGCTACCGCTACCGCCACGGCGAGGGCGAGGGCCTGCGCGTGCGGGTCCCCGGCGGGAAGGACGCCTCGGACCCCGACTCGACGCTCCCCGTCGACGAGCCGGGCCACCCGATCCGGCACGAGCTGACCGTCCAGATCCCCTCCAGCCAGTGCGTGGTGTGCCACATGCACCCCGGCACCGCCGTCGTCCAGAGCTACCTGGGCTACATGTGGTGGGACCTCGAGACCGACGGGCAGTTCCTCTATCCCAAGGAGCAGGTCGACCCCAGCCAGGAGCTCTCGCTCGCCGCCTACGAGCACAACCCCGAGGGCTCGACCCCGCGCCGGATCCCACCCCTGCCCACCAGCATGAAGCCCCAGGAGCGGGCCCGCCTGATCGCGGAGGCCGGCAGCGAAGAGGCCGCCCGCGACCTCTACTACCGCCGCGAGCTGCTCGGCAAGAAGTTCGGCTCGAGCGAGTTCAACGAGACGCTCCAGAACATGCAGCTCGGCGACTTCAAGGGTCACGGCTTCCTGTTCCGGGCCGTGTTCGACCGCGACGCCGAGGGCAACCTCCAGCGCAAGGAGGGCCGCCTGAGCGTGCGCGAGGGCGAGCGCGCCCTGCGCGTCGTGCGCGGCAAGCTCGTCCGGCGCGAGGCCAGCGAGTGGGGTGAAGCGATCGTGATCGCGACCGCCGGCGGCGAGCGGACCCTGGTCCTGCCGCCCAAGCCGACCGATCCGGCCGCCCGCGCGCTGACGCCCGAAGAGGTCGACGCCGCCCTGGCGGCCGAGGCCCCGCTCCTGGTCAAGCAGCTCGAGGTCGAGGGCCAGGCCCGCGACGTCGTGGTCGAGCTCGCCGCGGGCTGGGCGCTGGGCTACTTCAAGTCCTTCGCCGAGGGCACCCTGACCCTCGCGACGGGCGGCAAGGAGCGCAGCCTGAAGCTGAGCGCCGACGCCAGCAAGCAGCTGCGCGAGGAGCTGGGTCGCCTGCAGCCGGGCGCCGAGCTGCGCCTGATCCTGGTCAGCGAGGAGGGCGAGGAGCGCGTGTTCGAGCGCGCCCGCGTCGAGCTCGACATTCGCCCCGGCGACCCGGACTGGGAGGAGCGCTGGCGCCTCGCCGTCCACCTCCAGGACGTGCACATCGAGCGCGGCATGCACTGCGTCGACTGCCACTTCCTGACCGACAGCCACGGCGACGGCAAGCTCTACGGCGAGCTGCGCGCCGCGACCGCGATCAAGTGCCAGGACTGCCACGGCACGGTCGACGCGCTGGCCTCGCTCCAGACGAGCGGCAACGCCAAGGCCATGAACCTGGGCGAGCTCAAGGCCCGCGGCCCCGAGGGCGCGCGCCTCTCGCGCTTCGAGTGGCGCTATCCGGCCAAGAAGGACCGCAAGACCGGCGAGTGGAGCTGGAAGACCTGGGACCCCAGCAAGGAGAAGACGGCTTACCGAGCGCCCGAGGCCAAGCTCTTCCAGCGCTCGATGCTCTACCCCGAGCTGGAGTGGGAGGTCCCGCAGGTCATGCACTCGGTCGACCCCGGCCAGGACGAGCTGGCCGAGGAGGGCAAGGTCAGCTACCGCGGGCGCTCGCGCTACAACGCCCTGGCGCGCGTGACCAAGACCATGCGCAAGGACGGCTCCTGGGGCCGCGCCCCCAGCCGCCGCTGGGGCGGCCCGGCCTGGCAGTGCGACCGGGACGACCTGGCCCACTCGCCCCAGGAGATGGAGTGCTACTCCTGCCACACCTCCTGGGTCACGAGCTGCTTCGGCTGCCACCTCGACATGAAGGCGAATTGGCGCCGCCCGGCGCTGCACTTCGAGGGCGAATACCCCCAGCGGGACGCCTTCATGGCGGCCGGCCCCAAGGGCCACGCGCCCTTCGCCGGTCAGCACCCCGAGGAATACCAGCGCAACTGGACGACCTACAGCTTCCAGACCCTGCGCACGGACTTCTTCATGCTCGGCAAGGACGGCGACGTCTCGGGCGGGCGCTTCGTGCCGGTCCGCTCGGCCTGCGCGGTCGTCGTCGGCTCGCAGAACCAGAACCGCGAGAACGTCTACAGCCAGCAGCAGACGATCTCGGCCGAGGGCTTCAGCGGCACCGCCTTCAGCCCGCACTTCCCGCACACGACCCGCTCGCAGTCGCGGACCTGCACCGACTGCCACGTCAGCCAAGCGGGCGACAACAACGCGCGCCTGGCGCAGACGCTGATGCTCGGCAGCAACGCGGTCAACTTCATCGGCCGCTACTGCTACGTGGCCGAGGGCAGCGGCGGCTTCGACGCGGTCGTCGTGACCGAGAAGCGCGAGCCCCAGGCCGTGATCGGCAGCCGCCTGCACGAGCTGGCCTACCCCAAGGACCACGCGGCCCACGTCGCCCGCAACCAGGAGCTGGGCGAGAGCTACCACCACGGCGCCCACCAGGTCGCCGGCGTGAGCGTGCCCGTCGGCAGCGCCGAGATCCGCACCGTCCAGCTGCGCGGCGAGTATCTCTACGCCGCCTGCGGCACCGGCGGGGTGCGGATCTACGACGTGGCCCAGATCGACCAGAAGGGCTTCTCGGAGCGGATCGTGAGCTCACCCGTCTCGCCTCTGGGCCAGAGCCTGAGCGTCGCGACCAAGGACGCGACCTCGGTCCGGGCTCCCTCGACCCAGGCCGTCGACCCGACCCGCAACGCCCAGCGCCTCGACCGCCCGCAGAACCGCGAGCAGCAGGTCCACCTCAGCTACGCCTTCCTCTACGTGACCGACCGCGAGGAGGGGCTGATCCTGATCGGCGCGGGCACGCTCCTCGACGGCGACCCGGACAACAACTTCCTCGAGCGCGCGGTGACGTTCAATCCGGGCGGCGCGCTCAAGGGCGCCATGGACTGCCTGGTCGCGGGGACCCACGTGTATGTGGTCTGCGACGCGGGCCTGGTCGTGGTCGACGTGGACGACCCGCTCGAGCCCAAGATCGTGGCCCGCAGCAAGCCGGGCGAGCTGACGGGCGCCCGCGCGATCGACCTCCAGCTCTACTACGCCTTCGTCGCCGACAGCGAGGGGCTCAAGGTCCTCGACGTGAGCAAGCTGATCCGGCGCGAGCCCGTCGAGGAGCTCCTTGTGGTCGGGCGCTACGTCGACAAGAAGAAGCTGCCCGAGGCGCGCTCGATCTACGTCAGCCGCGGCTACGGCTACCTCGGCGGCGGCCCCGCCGGCATGGTGGTGCTCAACCTCCAGCGCCCACGCGAGCCGCGCTTCGAGCTGAGCTTCAACGCCGGGGGCCGGATCTGGGCCAACGACGTCAAGGTCGCCGCGACCAACGCCAGCAGCTACGCCTACGTGGCGGCCGGGCGCGACAAGGAGGGCTCACAGAACGGCCTCTACGTGCTCCAGCTGACGGGCAACGCGAGCGAGAAGGACCCCTACGCGACCGGTCGGGCCATGGGCAGCGACCCCAAGCCCGAGCCGCGCCTGATCGCGCTCTACCCGACCAGCGAGCCGGCGCTCTCGGTGTCGGAGGGCGTGGACCGCGACCGGGCCGTCGACGAGGCCGGCCACCAGACCGCGGTCTTCGGGCGGATCGGCTCGCGGCCCTTCACCCACGAGGAGCTCGTCCGCTTGCTGACCTTCGGCGGCGAGGGCGAGCAGGCCGGTCAGCCCCTGGCGGTCCCCCGGCTCGAGCAGCGCCCGGTCTCCATGGACGCCTCCGAGCGCGCCCTGCGCCGCGAGGAGATCCAGCAGAAGTTCAACCGCGCGGGCTTCCGCGAGCTCGAGACGACCAAGGACGCCCCCGCGGTGGCCTGGCCGAGCAAGAAGAAGAAGAAGCGCAAGCGCAAGAAGTAGGCCGTGCTCTCCTCCGCTCCCAAACTCTGCACCGACCCGCTCGCCCTCGAGGACGACGCACGTGGGCTCGCCCACGCGCGCCGGGGGCGGACTGCGCGACGTCACGTTCACCGCGGAGGCGCGGAGGACGCAGAGTTTGCGCAGCGGAGCGCAGCCGAGGCAATGAGCGCGCTCGCGTCAGCGCCCGTCTTCTCGCTGCGAAACCTCTGCGTCTCTGCGCTTGCTCGGCCATGCGACGACCCCTCGCATGGGATCGTCCACTGGGCCGGGGAAGGGCAGGCCGCATGAGCGCCTGCACGTTCCCCCACACGCGACACGGGGGCGAGCGGCTCTCGCCGCCGCGCCCCCGTGCAGAGCTGACTCGCTGGCTACTTGACGCGCTTGAGCGCGACCAGGCTCAGCTCGCGCAGGCGCGCGCGCTGGCCCTTCTTCTTGGCCTCGGCGTCGCCCTCGAGCGCGGCCAGGATCTTCTTGACGCCCGCGGCGTCGAGCTTGGCCCCGACCAGGGCGTAGTGGAGCGAGCGCGGCAGCGCGGCCGCGCCGGCCGCGGCTGCCTTGCCTTTGCCCTTCATGTCCTCGGCCTCGCCGAGGGCCGCCATGGCCTTCTCCAGCTTGCCGTGCGCCTCGGGGGCGACGAGCTTCAGGCCGTGGCGCAGGACGGTCCAGTGCGCGACCGCGCGCTCGACCGCGCTCTCGATGTAGTCCTCGGCCTCGGCCTTGGCGCGCTTGTCGACCTCCTCCAGCGAGGCCTGGAGCGCGGTCGACTGGCCGACCAGCCACACCCGGGCGGGGTGCAGCGCGCCGCCAGCGGGGAGCTCGGGCTTGTCGGCGGCCTTGCTGTAGTCGCGCCAGTGGGGCGGGACGCGGGTGTTCTGGTCCCAGAGCTCGAAGGCCTCGAGGTCGGGGTGAGCCGCCGCGAGCAGGCCGGAGTCGATCCTGAGGTGGCAGCGCACGCACTGCTCGGCCCAGAGCACGAGGTCCTTGCTGTAGTAGAGGCCGAGGTCCTCGTAGAGCTTCTGGCTCGCCTTGGCCGGGTCCTTGGCGCCGCCGCGGGCCAGCCACTGCTGAGTCGTCCACTCCTCCTTCTCGTGGGCCTTGAGCCAACCCGAGGCCGGACCGTGGCAGCCGTCGCAGCTGACGCCCTCCGACGCCTCGTAGCCCTGCTGGTGCTTCTCGTTGGCGAACACCACCCGGTTGTCGCCCTTCTTGAACCACTTGGGCGTGCCGAAGTCGTGAACGACCACCCCGTGGCAGGAGAGGCAACGAATGCTCTCCGAGGCCATGTCGGCCTCCGCGCCCTCGAGCGCGTCGAAGATCTCCTCGCTGGTGACCTCGCTCGCCCAGCGCGGCTTGTCCTCGGGCGGATCCTCGTCGTCGAGGCGCTTGTAGGCGAAGTTGTGCTGGTCGTCCTTGGCCCAGGTCGCCGACTCCTTGAGGCCGGGGAGCTGGTCCTTGCCGCGCCCCGCCATGCCCTGCTCGTGGCACTTGGCGCACTCGGACTGACCGACGTAGCGACCCGGGGTCTCCGCCTCCTCGGCGCCGACCTTGGTCTGGCCGCTCCAGGTCAACACGATCAGGCCGGCACAAGCCAGGCCAGCGGCGCCGCTCAGACGGCGCAACGCAGACGAACTCAATTGAGACATGAAGCCTCCTTCGGGGTAAGGCCGCGAACTATAGGAGCGGTCTGCGAGGGCGTCAATTCGACGTTTGACGGAGGTCGGGAGTGATGATGCAACGCAACGAGACGGGACGAACCCCTCGACGGCGCACGCTGGCGACGAGCGCTGTGGCGACCCTATTCGCGGCCGCCGTGACGGGGCTCGTGCTCAGCTGCAGCAACGAGAGCGCGTCCGGCAACCCGAGCAACACCGCCACGAGCGGGACCGCCCTGACGGCGGCCGAGGTCGAGCGGCTCCTGGCCCGCGCGGTGGCGCAGGCCAACGCGCTCAACCAGACCGCCTCGATCGCGGTCCTCGACCGTGAGGGCGAGGTCCTCGGCGTGTTCAACATGACCGGGCGCGACACGAACCTGGACGGGATCGTGGACACCCCCGGGTCGGCGAACGCGGCGACGGCGATCAGCAAGGCCGCGACGGCCGCGGCCTTCCAGAGCGAGGGCGAAGCCTTCACCACCCGGACCGCGTTCTTCATCGTGCAGGGCAACTTCCCCCCTGGCGCGGCCTTCACCCCGGCCGGCCCCCTGTTCGGCGTGCAGGACTCGGGCATGGCCAACAGCGACGCGCACATCCTGGCCTTCGACCAGAACGGCAACGCGGTCGGCGGCGGGATCACGGGCGAGCTAGGCGGCGTGCCGCTCTACAAGAACGGCGCGCCGGTGGGCGGGCTGGGCGTCGACACCGTGACCCCCGTCACCAGCGTGACCGGCCCCGGCGCGGGCACGGCCGCGACCGCCGCCAGCCCCGTCCAGGTCAACATCGACGAGCAGATCGCGATCGCCGCGCTCGGCGGCGAGTTCGACACGCCCGACATCATTCGCGCCACCAACGTGTTCGTGGACGGCCAGGCCTTCCCCTTCTACGGGGCCTCCCCGCCGGTCCCGAGCTCGACGCCGACCACGATCGCGAGCGTGGCCGGGTTCGGGAGCATCGACGCCCGCTTCCCCGTGCGCGCCAGCCCGCTCACGGCCGAGGTCCGGGTCTCGGGCGAATACGGGATCCGCCCCCGGGCACGCTTCGTGGGACGCGTGACGGCCCCCGCCGCGCCGACCTTCTCGGGGACCCTGACCAACGTCGACCGCCCCGCCGGCGTCGCGATCGACCCCAACACGCTGACCTTCACCGGCGTCCCGATCCAAGCCGTCCCCCAGCGCAGCCTGGCCGGGGGCGTGGGCGAGGACCGCCTGGCCCCGATCGCCTCGGTCGAGCCGACCCCCGCCAACGGCG
>CALDQK010001162.1 GCA_937911525.1 uncultured bacterium | reverse complement strand
GTCGAGGGCCGCGAAGAAGGTCTCCGCAAGGGCCTGGAGGCCGTGCTTCAGCTGCGCTTCCAACTCGACGACGAGGATCTGGATCGGCTGCGGGCCGAGCGCCTTCAGCGCGCGAGTGCGAGCCAGCTGGACGAGTGGCTCGAGCGAGCGAAGCTGGCTGCGAGCCTGGGTGAAGTGTTCGACCGGCCGGAGTCTACCTAGACCAGCCCGAGCAGCTCGCGCGCGATCGTGTCGGCCTGAGCGGGCTGCCACTCGGAGGCGACGCTGGTAAAGGCCTCGAGTTGGCTCTCGATCGTGACGCGCGCCGCCGCCACCGCCTCGCAGAGCGGGCCGCGCGCGAGCGAGAAGCAGGGGCCGAGCGGGTCTCGACCCTCGCTGACGGGCTGCAGCTCGAGGCGGTCCTCGTGCGAGCGGGCCATGGTCCACGGGTGGCCGGTCCAGAGCATCTCGAAGCTGGCGGGCGGGCTCGCCGCGAAGAGCTCCCAATCCTCCAGGTTCTCCAGCCCCACGCAGCACGTGGGCAGGATCAGGGGCTCGCCCTCCGCGAAGAGGACCATTCCACCCCCCAAGGGCCCTGGCTCGAAGAGCAGTCCGGCGTCCGGCGGCTCGAGGGGCTCGTCGGGCTCGCAGTGGAGGTAGCGGCGCACCTGGACCTGGAGCAGAGCCCGCCTCGCCGCGCTGGTCAGCTCGTCCAGCGCGACCAGGAAGGTGTCGGGCACGGCCGGCGAGAGGTCGTGAATGCCCGAGTCGGCCAGGCAATCGCGCCAGAAGCGGAGCCGCTGCTGAGGAGACCGGTCCTCGGGCCACTGGGGCTCGGTCAGGGCGAAGTCACCCGGCCAGAGCGACACCACGGGGACCAGGCGCAGCGGCGCGTCTATCTGGCGGAGGGTCATGCCCCTGAGGACGCCCGCCCTGTGGTGCGGGTGTCAGCGTCGACGCGCGATCACGCGGGCTTCGTGGCGGCCCTCCTCCAGCCAGTCCTCCTCCAGGCGCACGACCTCGAGCGCGGGCGGGATCAGCGAGGGCAGCTCGCCCGGCTCGAGCAAGAAGCGCGCGCTGGGATTGCTGTGCCGCTCGAGGTTGATCTGGGTCGGCTGCGAGAAGAGCAGCAGCCCCCCGGGCGCGAGCGCCTCCACGAAGGCGGGGAAGAGCTCGCGCTGGAGGTAGTGGAAGCAGAGCACCAGCTCGAAGGGCCCGGGCGGGAGCGGGTCGCGGGTCAGGTCGAGGGCGACGGTCTCCAGCTCGAGGCCCTCCTGCCGCGCGAGCTCGCGGGCGTGGCTCAGCCCGACGGGGGACACGTCGGCAACCGTGACCCTCAGCCCGCGCCTGGCCAGCCAGAGCGCGTTGCGCCCGTCGCCGCCGGCTACGTCGAGGGCCCGGCCCTCGAGGGGCAAGAGCTCGGCTGCCGAGTCGAGGAAGGCTGCGTGCTCGCGCGGGCGCGCCCCGCGCTCCTGGTATCGCTGGTCCCAGCGTTGCTGATCGTGCACTCGTATGGCTTCCCTTCGCCGCGATCCTAGGCCAAGCTCGGCCCTCCCATGAAGCGAAACGGCCTCTTGCTCCTGACCGCGACCCTGCTGGCCTGCGCCAGCCAACCCGAGGCGAGCGACCCCGCGCCCGCGCGTCCCTTCCCCGAGCGGCTCGAGGCGGCCCGGCTGCGCCTCAACGAGCTGCGCGGCCAAGAGCTGCTCGTGCTGCCCGAGTGGGAGCGCTGGACGCGCGAGCGCTACCAGACCTGGCTGCGCGAGCGCTTCGACACGACCTGGCCCCCCGAGCGGGCGGCGCTCGAGGCGCGGCTGTGGGCGCTGCTGGGTCTGGTCCCCCGCGACTTCCCCCTCCGCGAGCGCGCCCTGGACCGCCTCGGGCAGGACACGCGCCTGTTCTTCGACCGCGCCAACGCGCGCCTGGTCGCGGTGGCCGAGAGCGAGGAGGAGCTGGCCCAGCTGGCCGAGGCGGACCTCGTCCACGAGCTGACCCACGCGCTCCAATACCAGCGCGGGCCGCTGGCGCCCAAGGACCCGACCCCCTTCCTCCTGGATGACCGGGCCTGGGCCGCCGAGGCCCTCGCCGAGGGCGAGGCGACCGTGCTCGAGGAGCTGGCCCGCGGCCGCGACCCGCAGCGCCTCGCCGGCCGCGCCGCCGCTCAGCTGCGCTTCAAGGACCCCCGCCAGCCGGCGCTCCTCCGCTACCTGCTGCTCGAGCCCTACCTGCAGGGCGTGACCGCCGTCGTGGGCGTCCTGCGCAACGCGCCCCCCAAGGAGGGCGAGCCCCAGGACTGGTCCCCCTACGACCAGGCGCTCCGCCGCGGGCCCTTCGGCAGCGCGGAGCTGCTCCACATGGCCAGCGCTGGCTTCGCCAAGTCGCCCGCCGAGGAGGAGCTCCCGCCCAACCTGGCGCCCTTGATCGAGGGTCAGGTCCTCCCCCTGCGCCTCGGCGCCCGCGCGGCGCAGCTCGTCCTGGCCGAGCTGAGCGGCGGCCGCCAGGAGCAGGCGGTCAAGGGCTGGCGGGCCGACCGCGCCGACCTGCACTTCGCCGGCCCGATCCTGGGCGAGGAGGGCACGGCCCTCGCCTGGCGGATCCGCTTCATCAGCGGCGACGCCGCCAAGGCCTTCAGCGACACCCTGCGCGCCCTGATCCCCCTCGGCCAGCCGCCCTGGCCCCGCGCCCAGATCGTGCAGCAGGGGGCGCGCGTCACGATCCTGCTGGGGATCCCGCCCTCGCGCCGCGAGCGCGCGGACGCCCTGGCGCGGGAGTAGGGCTACCCCTCCAGGTCCGCCGCCTCCTCCTTGCGCGCCAGAGCACGCACAGGCGGAGCTCCTCCGGCTCCGCGGCGGCGGCGAGCGCCGGGTCGCGTCCTTCGCCCG
>CALDQK010001161.1 GCA_937911525.1 uncultured bacterium | reverse complement strand
CAAGCCGAGCCTGGTCGCCGTCGAGCGGAGCGTGCGCCTGCGCTCCTTCCGCAAGGAGCTGGAGGCGCGCGACAACGCGGCCCGGCAGGCGGCCCACGGTCCGCAGCAGGGCGCTCCGGCCGAGCGCGCCGCCCGCCTGCGCGAGCTCTTCCTGGCGCCGCTCGTCGCGCCCGAGGACGCGCAGGTCCGCGCCGACGCGGCCTTCTACCTGGCGACCAGCGACCAGGACGACGCCAAGGACCTCCTGATTCAGACCCTCAGCGACCCCGACACCAAGCGGGCGGATCTGGCGGCGGCCTCGCTCGCGCGCAGCGACGACCCAGACAACCTGCGCGCCCTCGCCGAGCGCCTCGAGCGCGACCCGGACGCCAGCGTCCGGCTGCGGATCGTCGAGTCCCTGGCCGAAGAGGCGGCCCCCGCGCCGATCGCCGCCGCAGCCTTGCTGCGCGCCGCCGAGCGCGACAGCGACCTGCGCGTGCGCGAGGCGGCGGTGCGCGGCCTGGCTCGCTGTGAGCTAGGGCGAGACCCCCGCCTGCTGGGGGTCATCTCCAAGCTGCTCGGGGACGACACCGCGGAGCTCAGCCTGCGTCAGGCGAGCGTGCAGGCGCTGCACGACTACCGCGACGTGGCGCACGAGCTCCCCGCGCAGGCGCTCAGCGCCCTCCTCGACGTCCTCGAGCGCGCCCGGGGCCCCCTCCTGGGGGACGTGGCCAAGGCGCTCGGCGAAGCCGCGGTCGACCCCGCGCCGCTCGAAGCCGTGCTGATCAACGTGCGCGACCCCGGGAGCCGCAGAGCCCTCGAGGCCGCGATCGAGGCCGTGAAGGCCCGCGTCCAGCGCTAGGCGGACGGACGGACTCAGCGCCAGCTGACGACGTCGTCCGAGTCGGGGTGGCCGAATTCGTTGACCCCGTTGGGGCCGTTGCTCCAGATCTCGTAGCGGTTGGGCTCGTGCGGGTAGTCCTGCACCCCGCTCACGATCACGGGGCCGGAGACGTCGCTGGACGGGCGCACCGTGCGGGGCGCGGGCGCGGTGATCATCCGATCGCTCAGGTTGCTCCGCACCGAAGCCCACTCACGGTAGTGGTAGGGGTTGCCCCAAGGATCGAGGAACACGAGCGGCTGGCTCGAGTCGGGCAGGTGGCGCCGCTGGATCCTCAGCGTCGAGAGCCCTGCCCGCTCGGTCTCGGACAAGCGCTCGACGTAGACGCTGCCGTCCGAGCCCATGGCGGCGGGCGCGTTCTGGGCGAGGTCGCCGCGGAAGGTGCCGACGTGCTCGGGCGACCAGCCGTCGACGTAGGGCGAGTTCGGGCCGCCGCCCGTCGCCAGGGTCGGTCGCGTCGCGAGCGCCGCGTAGAGCGCGATCGCGTCGTCGGCGTAGCAGGGATCCTCAGGGCCCGGCAGCGCGGTGCCGGTCGGCCGCGCCGTGCGGCGGGGATAGCGCCCAACGTCGCTCTTGTAGCTGACCAGGGCGGCGTTCAAGGCGGAGATCTGCGCCTTCGCCAGCGCAATGTCCTTCTTGGTCTGGACCCCGCGCAGCGCGGGCAGGAGCAGGGCCGAGAGGATCGCGATGATCGCGATAACGATCAGGAGCTCGATCAGGGTGAAGCGACGATGGGACCCTGGGGGTGGGAAGGACGAGTGCGGGAAGGAAGCGGGTGGGAAGGACATGGAGGGCCTCCTGGCCGCGCAGAGCGCGGTGAGCTGCATGGGAACGAGGTCGATCGAATGCAGCCCCCAACCCCTCGAGGCCTGCGTCCAAGGAGAGAGACGGTGGTCAGGGGAGCTTGTTGCATCTGGGATGCAAGGTGGGCGCTAAGTCCCGGGAAGAGCAGGAGCGCCAACGGGAGTCGATCTCCGGAACGCAGAGGAGCTGTCGCGCTCTGCGACAGCTCCTCGCTCGCTCCTGGCACTTCGGCTGAGCAGCCTAGTCGGCCGCGAGCACGTGGATCCGATCGCCAGCCACCACGTAGAGCTCGGAGCCCGAGATCAGCGGCGCGTGGTGAATCGGGACCTCACCCGGGACGCTGAAGCGCCAGCGGACCTCGCCCGTGTTCTTGTCGACCGCGTAGAGGGTGCCGTCCTCACAGCCCACATAGATCATGTCGCCCTCGAAGGGGACGCGGGGCTCGCTCAGGTCGGCGGGGGCGTTGAAGGGGGCCTTCCAGGTGAGGCGGGCGCCCGCGTCGTCGTTGGTGCCCGCGAAGAGGCGACGTCCGGCCGTGAAGTAGAACTTCTCGCCGGCGACCTGAATCCCCTTCACGGCGGAGGTGCCGGCCTCGCCCAGCAGCTGCTCGTCCTTGAGTTGACCCGCGCTCGAGACGGAGATCAGGTGGACCTGACCCGAGGAGGTGCCCACGAGCAGCCGGCGGCCGAGGGGCACGGGGCCCGCGACCACGTCGGAGCCGAGGTCGATGCGGTGCAGCTCCTTGGGGACCTTCTCCTTCCAGTCGACGCAGTAGAGCCGGTTGTCGGTCGAGCCGATCAGGCAGAAGCGGTCGCCATAGAAGTAGGGCGGGGTCGTGACCGGGTTGTCCGTGCCGAAGGAGCCGCGCACGTCGCCCGAGTCGCTCACGAAGTAGACGCGACCGGACGCGGTGCCGACGGCGATCACGTGGAACACGCGCTTGTAGATCGGCTTGCTCGTGGCGGGCGAGTCGAGGGTGATC
>CALDQK010001160.1 GCA_937911525.1 uncultured bacterium | reverse complement strand
AACATCTCACTTCTTCCTCCTGTTTGCCCTGGCCCTGACCGGCCTGGCCAGCCTCTCGAGCGGCTGCCCCGAGCCGCAGCCCTGCCTGAACGTCGCCCAGCCCGAGCGCCCACAGCCCGAGCCTTCGGCGAGCGAGACGCCCCAGGTGTGCCTGCGGGTCGCGGCGCCCGACCCGACGCCGGCCGCCAGCGATCCCGAGCCCGAGGGCTCCCCCGCTCCCGCGGAGGATGACCCGCCGGCGCCTCGCTGAGCCTTCCGTTCAGCCCCTTGTGGTCGACCAGCCCCAGCGGCATGCTGAAGGCATGAGCGAGCACGACGACGAGGCGCCGGACGCCGAGGACACCACGCCGCAGGCGTCCGACCCCGACCGCGACGCGATCCTCCGCCGCCGCCAGCGCTTCATCGCGGCCGCGCTCTCCGGCCTCGCCGCCGCCAGCGCCGGCTGCCCGAGCAAGCCGCAGGTGTGCTTGAAGGTCGCGACCACCCCCAAGCCCCAAGCCACCGCCGCTCCGCGGGTGTGCCTCGAGGCCCTGCCGCCGCCGAGCCCGACCCCGGCGCCCAGCGCCCAGGACGAAGACCTCGTCCAGCCCGACGACGGGCCGCGCAAGCCGCCTCCCCAGCCCTGCCTCAGCGTGCGCAAGCCCGACGCGGACGAGCCCCAGGACCCCGACACCCAGGACCCCGACGCCCAGGACCCCGACGCCCAGGACCCCGACGCCCAGGACCCTGACCTGGCCCCGCCGCAGCCCTGCCTTCGCGTCCGGCGGCAGGACTGACCCCCCTCGAACCGGCCCCCGCGCTGGTCCTGCACCTCTTCGCCCACGTCCCCCTCGCCGACGCCGCCGACCTGAGCGACTCGCGCTGGTGCGAGTGGATCGCGCCCCGCGTCGGGAGAGCAGCCGAGCGTCGCGAGGAGGTCGAGGTCCTCGCGGCCCGCTGGCCCCTCGAGCCGCGCGCCCGCTCGCTCCAGCTCATGCCCCTGCTCTGCGCCGACCTGCGCCAGCTCCAGCGCGCCGCGCTCAGCCCCTTCGCCGAGCTCCAGCCCGACGCCGTCGCCGCGCCCGCGGTCCTGAGCGAGCTGCGAGATCTCGACCCGCCCCTGCTCGAGCTGCTCTGGGTCTCGCTCGGCCTCGAGCTCGCCGGCTGGCGCGCGGCGTGGCCCGAGCTCGAGGCCGCGCTGAGCGACGCCTGCGCCCGCTGCGAGCCGGCCTGCGGCGAGCTGGCCGCCTGGGTCGCTGAGCTGAGCCAGCGGCCCGTCGCGTTGGCCCCCTCTCTCGGCCCGCGGGGCCGCGCCTTCCCCGAGCAGATCGTGGTCGGCGCGCCCCTGGAGTGGAACGCGCTGACCCCGCGCGACGCGGCCCTGCAGGCCGCCCACGAAGCCCTCGTCCTCGCCGTGGACGCCGAGTGGGCCGCGGCCGAGCCCCGCGCCCTGCGCCAGCTGGCGCGCGCCCTCAGCGACGCCCCGTCCGAGTGGCGCGCCGCCCACGCCGCCTGGCTCGGCCGCCTCGACCTGCGCGGGATCGCCGCGCATTCCCCGGAGCTCGCGCCGCTGCTGGCCCTGCCGCCCGAGGAGCGCGCCGACGCTTTGAGGGCCTGAGCGCGCCTGCGGCTTGATCGGGCTCGCCTCAGGCGAGACGCTAGCGCGATCATGCACACGCACGAACTCGACCACTACCAGCACGATCACACCTTCGGCCAGGACGAAGTCAGCCACGGGGAGCGACGGACGCTGCTCGTCGTGCTGCTGACCGCGCTCTTCATGGTGGTCGAGATCGCGGCTGGGATCGCCTACGGCTCGATGGCGCTGCTCGCCGACGGGCTCCACATGGGCTCGCACGCGCTGGCGCTCGGGATCGCGGTGGCGGCCTACGTCTACGCGCGACGCCGCGCGGGGGATCCGCGCTTCAGCTTCGGGACCGGCAAGGTCAACGCCCTGGGCGGGTTCACGGGCGCCCTCCTGTTGGCCGTGTTCGCGACGCTGATGGCCTACGAGTCGGTCTCGCGCCTGATCCACCCGGTCGCGATCGTGTTCGACCAGGCGATCGCGGTCGCGGTGGTCGGGCTGGTCGTCAACGGCGTCAGCGTCGCGATCCTCGGCGTCCACGGTGGGCCCGGACATGACCACTCGCACGGGCACGACCACGGGCGGCTCCCTCCAGCCACGGAGCCAACGCACGAGCACGAGCACGAGCACGAGCACGAGCACGAGCACGAGCACGAGCACGA
>CALDQK010001159.1 GCA_937911525.1 uncultured bacterium | reverse complement strand
GCTCGCGCGCAGGGGGCGGCGGGGGGAGCTCGGTCCCGGCGTCCTCGAGGCGCGCGATCCGGCGCATGGCCTGGCCCCAGTCGGGGTGGCCGGCCGGGACCTGGTGGTAGCAGGCCAGGGCCTCAGCCGGCCGGCCCGCCTGCTCGAGGGCGCGCGCGGCGCGGAAGTGGTCGCCCTTGCCCTCGAAGAGCTCGGCGGCGCGGCGGTGCTTGCCGAGCCGGTCGTAGAGCTCGGCCGCCCGGACCGCCTCGCCGAGGCGCTCGAGCAGATCCGCCGCCCGGTCGAGCTGGCCCGACTCCTCGTAGTAGCGCGCCGCGCGGGGCAGGTCGCCGACCTGCTCGTAGGCGCGCGCCGCGCCGGCCTTGTCCCCGGCGCGCAGGAGCTCGGGCGCCTGCAGGCGGGCCGCGGCCACCACGTCGCCCGCCCGCTCGTAGAGCTCGGCCGCGCGCTGCTCGTCGCCGGCCTTGATCAGCTCCTGGCTGGCCTCCTCGCGCGCGCCGGCCTCCAGGAACAGGTCCGCCGCGTCGTGGTGCCGCCCGACCCGCGAGAGCAGCTTGGCCGCCTCGCGCAGCTGGCCCTCGTCGCGGAACAGGCCGCTGGCCCGCTCGACCACCTTGGCCAGCTGCTGGTCGAGGCGCGCCAGGCTGCGCGGGCGCTGCTCGTGCTGGCGCTTGGCCTCGAGCTCTGCTGCGTGCTCGGCCAGGATCCGCGCCGCCCCCAGCGGGTCGCGCGCCTTGATCAGCAGGTCCGCCGCCGCGAAGTGCTCGCCCTGGTCGGCGCGGATCCGGGCCGCCTCGCTCAGCTGGCCCGCCCGCTCGAAGAGCCGCGCGGCCTCCTTGTGCTGGCCCAGCTCCTGCCGCTTGCGCGCCGCGCCCGCGTAGTCGCCGGCCTGCTCGAGGCGCTTGGCCTGCTGCTCGTCGCTGAACTTCGCCGCCGAGACGCCGACCTCGAGGTTCTTCTGGCGCAGGTTGGCCGCCGAGAGGTTGTGCACGCGCAGGGCCGTCGCGTTGCGCTGGCGGATCCAGCGCACCGCCAGCCCGTAGGCGATCAGGGTCGCCAGCGCCGCGATCCCGCCCCGCTGCGGGAGCGTGGTCAGCCCCGCCAGGGGCGGGAGCATGAACCCGGCCCCGCCCGCGCCCAGGGCCGCCAGGAAGGCCAGCGCCTCGGGCAAGGGGGCCGGCGGCGGCGGCCCGACCGGCGGGCGGCTGGCCGACCCGACGTAGGTCGCCTGCCCGCTGCCCGTCTCGTGGGGCGAGGGCTCGTGCAGGGTCTCGGCCCCCGGCGCCGCGGTCTTGGCCGAGTAGGCGCTCTGCCCCGGGCCCTGGGTCGCTTCGCCCGTGCCCTCCACGGGCAGCGTCTCGGAGAACACCCCGAAGCCGCCGCCCCCGCGCTGGGGCGGCGGGTCGTCGCTGAGCGCGCTGGCGCCGCCGCCGCGCTCGGCGCGCGCGAGCATCTCCTCGAAGGCGTCCAGCGCCTCCTGAGCGGTGGCGAAGCGGCGCTCGAGGTCGACCGCCGTCAGCTTGCGCAGGAAGCGGTCCAGCCCCTTGGGCGCGTCGGCGCGGACCTGCTGGACGCTGGGGATCGTGCGCTGGAGGTGGGCGCCCAGGATCTGGCCCGCGTTGCGCCCGGTGTAGGCCGGGCTCCCGACCAGGAAGTGGAACACCACGTGGCCGAGCGAGTAGAGGTCGGTCCGCGCGTCGACCACGCGCCCTTCGACCTGCTCGGGCGACATGTAGTAGGGCGTGCCCATGATCGCGCCCTCGGCCGTGAGCAGCATCGACTCGTCGTCGCGCCGCGCGAGGCCGAAGTCGACCAGCTTGACCCGCCCTCCGGCGGTCAGGATCGCGTTGGCCGGCTTGAGGTCGCGGTGCACGACGCCGGCCGCGTGGGCGTGGGTCAGGCCGAGCAGGAGCTGGCGCGTGTAGTCGATCGCCTCCTCGACCGAGAGCTTGCCCCGCAGCTGGAGCACCTCGGCCAGGTCGCGCCCGGCCACGAACTCGAGCGCCAGCCACTGCAGGCCCTCGTCCTCGCCGTAGCCGAGGCCGCCGCACACGTAGTCGCTCTTGATTCGCCCCACGGCCTTGGCCTCGCGCACGAAGCGCTGGCGCTCGGCCTCGCTCGCGCCGTGGCCCGTGAGCACGACCTTGAGCGCGGCCCGCTCCTCACCGCGGGTCGCCTCGAACACCGCCCCCATGGCGCCGGCGCCCAGCATTCGCTCGACCTGCCAGGGGCCGAGCTGGCTGCCGACCAGCGCCTTGGGGTCCCTCACTTGAGCAGGGCTCGCGGCCAGTCGAGCTGGACCTCGCCCGGCGAGAGCACCTGCCCCGCGCCGGCCGGGACCTCGCGCACGATCATGCGCGCCGCGGGCGCCCCGCTCGGGAGCTGGAACACGCGCACGACCGCGGTCCCGCCGCGGCGCGCCCCGCCGTCGATCACGACGCCGACCTCGCCCGAGTCCAGGACCAGCACCGTCCCGCGCGGGCGCGGCCCGAGCACGTCGCGCAGGAGCTTGACCACGTCGGCGGGGTAGGTCACGTGGTCGGCCTCGAGCACGTCCAGCGCCTGGCTCGGGCCGAGGGGCGGCTCCCAGGGGGTGCCGCCGCAGAGCCGGTCGAAGGTCGAGGCGACCGAGACGATCTTGCTGAACACGTGCGGCTGGCGCAGGCCAGCGGAGGTCGCGCTGGGGCGCAGCACCCGCTCGACCTCCTGGGCGACCGCGACCCGGATCAGGCCGCCGCTGCCGAAGCTCCGCGCCCGCAGGGTGCAGCCGACCCCCCACAGGCTGGGCAGCTCGCTCTGGTCGAGCTCCCGGCCGCCGTGCTGGAAGAGCGCCTGCTGGCCGAGCAGGGCGCGGCCGAGGTCGTGATAGAAGGCCGCGAAGCCGAGGTCGATCAGGTAGCCGCGGCGCAGGCCCAAGAGCCGGCCCATGGCGATCGAGAGGATCGCGGTGTTGGCCAGGTGGTTGGCCTCGGGCTCGCCGCGGTCGTGGGGCAGCGCGGTCAAGGCCATCAGCCGGACCTCGAACAGGCCCGTGCGAATGTTCTCCAGCACGCGCATCAGCGAGCTGCGCACGTGGCGGACCTGGAAGTCGGGCGAGCGCCCGATCCGGATCGCGGCCAGGCTGCCCTCCGCCAGGGCCACCAGGCGGGCGTAGTAGAAGATCGCCTGCTGGGTCGGCGGGAGGTCCTCGCCCGCGCTCTCCTCGGCGTAGTCGGCGGCCTCCTCCAGGCTCAACACCTTGAGCTGCGCCGGCTCCTTGATCTTCTCCTCGGCCGCGGCGGCGATCCGCTCGCGGCTGGTCTCGGGGTCGCCGCCCTTGACCTCGCGGAAGCACTCCAGCAGCGCGGTCGAGGCGCGCAGGTCCCACTTGCCCCGGAACACCAGGGCCCCGATCCCGAGCTTGGCCATTAGCTCGAGCCAGTCGTGGACCCAGCTCCGCCCGTGGCGGCGCTGCTTGATCGTGGCCCCGCGCACGAGGATTCGCCCCTCGGCGTTGACGACCATGATCTCCTTGACTCGGGGCTTGCTGAGGAAGTCCGAGAGCTTGGCGGCGAAGTCGTTGAGCGACTTCTGCGCGACCTTGTTGCGCAGGTCGTGCAGGCGCGCCACGCGGCAGGCGGCGTTGAGGCTGTTGACCAGCGCGCGCTCCTCCTCGCTGGCGCGCCGGAAGGGCGACTCGTCCTCCTCGACCGTCTCGAAGCCGTCCTTGGCCCCCTCGGTGGCCGCCAGCGCCGCGGCGATATCGAGCGGCTCGTCGTGCTCGTCGACGCTCACTGGGCGCCCCGCATCCGCTGCAGACACTCGGCCGCGGCGTCCTTCATGCGCTGAATGTCGCCGCGCCCGCGCAGCATGGGCACCTTGCGCTGGGCGACCTGGTGCAGGGCGAGCCCGGCGCGCTCGGGGTCGCAGAGGTAGAGCAGGTAGAAGGTCGCGCTCAGCTCCTCGGCGTCGCGCCCGAAGAGCGCCTCGCCCTCGAGCAGGGGCGCCAGCTCGGTGTAGGTCCGCTTGCTCGGGTTGTCCGCCAGGCCCGCGATCGCGGCCATGCGCGTGCCGCGGTTGGCGCTCTCCCTGACCGCCTTGGAGCGCTTGCGCCGCTCGCGCTCGCCGGTCATCTCGAGCACCTTGTTCGTCGCGAGGCCGACCTGCTGCTTGCTCAGGCTGAGCAGGGTCTGAAAGCCGACCGACTGCTTGCCCTGGCTGCCGAGCAGCTCGACCGCCTCGTTGGCGATCACCGAGTCGGGGTGGCGCGCCAAGGGCGCGATCGAGGCCGCGCTGAGGTCCATGTTCGTAGAGAGATACTCGCGCAGGACCTTGCGCACCCGCGCGTCCTCGACCTCGCCGTAGGCGGCGCAGGTGCCTTCGACCGCGCGCTGGTCGAGGTCGTTCAGGTAGGACAGCCCGAGCTGGGTCAGCTGCTTGTTGGTCAGCTTGCCCGCCCGCTTGGTCAGGGTCTTGGCCAGGGCCTGGATCCCCTCGGCCGAGCTGAGCCGCGTGGCGACCAGGGGTCCCACGACGCCCCGCCCGCCGTCGGCCTGGCTGGCCACGCCGACCAGGCGCGTGGCCTGCTCGAGGTCGCCGTTGCTCAGCGCATAGAGGGCCGAGCCCGAGAGGAAGCGGGCCGCGTCCTCGACCCGCACCCCGGGGTGGCTGACGTTGACCGACCAGGCCACGACCTCGGCCGCCCGGTTGACCTCGTCGTCCTCCTCGAGCTTGCCCATCTCGTCGACCAGGCGCTTGCGCTCGCGCCCCTTCTCGCTCTCCATGTAGTGGATCGCCTTGTCGGGGTGGGTCGACCAGTCGGCCTTGTCGTCGAGCTCGCCCGCGGCCTCCGCTTCGGCCAGCTCGCTCAGGAAGGCGTCGCTGTCGAGGCCCTCGGGCTTGCTCGCCTCCTCCTCGGGCTTGGGCGCCTCGAGCGAGCCGCCGAGCGAGTCGACCAGGCCGCGGATCCGCGACAGGAGCGCGCCCATTACGCCGCCCTGGTTGCTCTCACGCACGATCCCCGCCGCGAGCGGGTCGTGGGTCTGGTAGCCGAAGTACTGCAGGTCCTCGCGCCAGAGCGCGGTGGTCAGGTCGTCGGCGAAGGCGTCCTTGTTCCCCTCGGGGTAGGGGGCCGAGAGGATCTCGACCAGCCGGGTCAGCTCGTCCTCGGGGATCCCAATGTCGATCAGGAGCTCGCGGATCGCCTCGTAGTAGAAGAGCCCGACCAGGGCCCCCGAGGTGTCGTCGCCGGCGAGCACCAGCTCCTCGTCGAGGTAGAAGCCGTCGAAGCCGACCTCGACCTCGAGCGCGCCGTGCTCGCGGTGGAACTCGCCCAGGGCCTGGTAGGTGTCGGCCTTCGCGTCGACGCAGAAGGGGTGGTCATGGGGATAGAGCCGGTAGAAGCGCACGGTGCGCTGCAGGTGTCCGAAGGCGACGCCGGCGAGCTTGCCGCGCTCGGAGACCGCGCCCATGAGCTCTCCTCCCGATCCAGCGGCCAGCCGCGCCTGGCGCGCGAGGCCTGAAGAGGAGAAGCTACCAATTGCAAAGCGCCCTTTGGTGGCGGTGCAGAGGACGTCGGCGTGAGTCAATTCCGAGTCACGGTGTTCCAGGGTGGAGCCGAGATCGAGAGCTTCACCTTCGACAAGAACGTGGTCACGATCGGGCGCAGCCCCGAGTCGGACGTGCGGATCCAGAGCAAGACCGTCTCGCGCCAGCAGGCAGAGCTGCTGCGCACGAGCCAGGGCTTCGCGATGTTCGCCCACAACAGCACCAACGTGACCAAGGTCCGCGGCGAGAAGGTCCCCCCCGAGGGGAGCATGCCGCTCGAACCCGGCGACCCGATCAACATCGCGGACCGCTTCGACCTGACCCTGGAGCTGGTCGGCGCGCCCACGATCCCCCAGCCCGAGGACGAGGACAGCACGCCGCTCGCGACCCCGCGCGAGCCAGAGCCCGCGGCCGAGTCCCGGCCTCCCCCCGCGCCGCCCCCCCAGCCGCGCCGAACCCAGAGCCCGACCGCGCCCGTCGAGCCCTCGCCGATCGCGGCGCAAGCCCCGCCACCCGCCC
>CALDQK010001158.1 GCA_937911525.1 uncultured bacterium | reverse complement strand
GAAGACTGAACCGGACGCGGCGAGCGACGCCTCCCGCGCATCGCTGGAAGCCTCATTCGCCAAAGCGGAAGCGGAGCCGGTCGCCGAGCCGGCCGCCGCGATGGCCTTCGCCTGGGCGATCGCCTGGTCGCTGGAGGGACGCCACCGCCTGGCCGCGTGCGCCCTGGCGGTGATGTGCGCGACCAAGGGCACCTACCTGCTGTGGACTCCGGTGATGGCCGCCCTGGCCCTGGGGGACGAGGGAGCGCGCTCGCTCGTGCAGGCCTTTCGCGGTGAGGCCCCCCGCGGCGAGACCGCGCAGGTCCTGCTGCGGCGGCTGGCGCCCTACGTGTTCGGCGGAGCCTGCGCCCTGGCCGTGCACCTCGGCAACAACTACTACCGCTTCGGCGAGCTGCTCCACTTCGGCTACGACTGGGCCGAGCAGCTGCGCCCCGGTGAGGCGCCCAAGCCCTGGTCCTGGCGAGACCTGCCCCGCGGACTCTTCGGTCTGCTCGCCTCGCCAGGGAAGTCGCTCTTCCTCTTCGCGCCGCCCCTGGCGCTCGCCCTCGCGCGGCTGGGCGTCGCGCGCCGCGAGCGGCCAGCCCTCTTCTTGGCCTGCGTCCTGGCGGCGCTGATCCTGCTCCCCTTCTACGGCAGCTACATGTATTGGGAGGGTGGCTACTGCTTCGGGCCGCGCCACTTCGTCCCGCTGCTGCCCCTCCTGCTGCTGCCCCTCGCGCTCGGGCCTGCTCCCCGGCGCTCGGCCCTGGCGGCGGTGTGGGTCGTAGGCGTCGGGGTCCAGCTGCTGGGGGTCAGCGTGTCCTACCTGGAGGACCAGGCCAGGGGCATTCGCGAGAACCGCAGCCGCTACTACGACCTCCGCGACGACGTCGAGGTCGGCCGACCGCGCAACGTCTATCGCCTCGGCTACACCCCGCTGCGCTCCTACCCGCCCCTGATCCTCGACCACCTGCGCGGAGCCCCGGGCAGCGGCCGTCACGGGCTGGAGTTCTTGCCCCTGCACCTCCTGCGGGTCAACACCCTCTATCGCGCCGGGATCCCGGCCTCGGGCGTGTGGGGAGTGCCCGGATTGGGGCTCCTGCTCCTGGCTCTGGGCGGCTGGGGCGTGCGCCGCGGCCTGCGCGAAGGCGAGACCGGAGACCTCGAGACCGGAGACCCCGAGACCGGAGACCCCGAGACCGGAGACCCCCAAGCCCTCTAGTCGCCGACCATGCCGCACAGGGCCTGGAGCCCGGCGCTGTCGAGGAAGAGCGCGACCACGTCGCCGAAGCCCAGCTCGTCGCCCGACTGCAGCTCGACCTCGGCGCCGCGCTCGAGGCGCTCGCCGTTGTGGAAGGTCCCGTTGGTCGAGTTGTGGTCCTTGAGCTTCCACTGCTCGCCGGCGTTGGCCAGCCAGCCGTGCATCTTGGAGACCTGGCTGCTCTTGAGCCGAACGTCGTTGTTGCGGGCGCGACCGATCGTGACGAGCCCGGCGAAGGGGTTCCGCTCGCTCTTGAGGACCGGCACGATCCGGCTCCTGGTCGAGGTCACGATCGCCCGCAGACCGCTCTCGACGCGGACCGTCGTGTTCTCGATCACCGCCATCGTCGGCGGGTCCGTGTCGGAGAGGTCGCCCTTGTGGGTGCCGAGGGGCGTGTTGAACACCGCCTGCTCGTCGTGCTCCTGCAAGCGGATCACCAGCACCGGGGCTTCGCCGTAGAGACGCTGAAGCGCGGCTTCGCCGCGCGCGCTGACCAGGCTCTTGAGCTCGCCGAGGCTCAACTCTTTGGGGTTGGGATCGACCACGAGGGACATGATTGGCCAGGGCGGCCCCGAGCGCAAGCTCGTTTGACACCTCCCGGACACGGCTCGCGCTTGAGCGGCTCCAAGCTGCCCGTAACCTGCTGCTCTAGGAGTCTTCGTGATCATCGTCCTGCGACCCGACGCCACCAAGTCCGACGCCGACGCCCTGCTCGACAAGATCGAGGCGGCGGGCTTGAAGCCCCTCTACATGCCCGGCTCCGAGCGGACCGTCCTCGGAGCGCTGGGGGACGAGCGGGTGCTGGGGACGCTGCACCTCGAGAACCACCCCCTCGTGGAGAGCGTCACCCCCGTCCTCGCGCCCTACAAGCTGGTCAGCCGCGAGATGCGCCCCCACGACACCCTGGTCGACCTCAACGGGGTCACCGTCGGCGGCGAGCAGTTCGTGGTGATCGCGGGTCCCTGCGCGGTCGAGAGCTACGAACAGACCAGGACCACCGCCGAGGCCGTCAAGGCGGCCGGCGCGCGGGCGATGCGCGGCGGCGCCTACAAGCCCCGCACCAGCCCCTACAGCTTCCAGGGCCTGGGCGAGGAGGGGCTCGAGATCCTCGACCGCGTCGCGGGCGAGGTCGGCCTGCCCGCGGTCACGGAGGTCGTCGAGGTGGCGGACGTCGAGCAGGTCGAGGCCCACGCCAGCGCGTTCCAGGTCGGCGCGCGCAACATGCAGAACTTCCGCCTCCTGAAGAAGCTCGGCCAGTCGCGCCTGCCGGTGATCCTCAAGCGCGGGATGGCGGCCAAGGTCGACGACCTGCTCATGGCGGCGGAGTACATCCTCTCGGAGGGCAACCCCAACGTGATCCTGTGCGAGCGCGGGATCAAGACCTTCGAGACCGCGACCCGCAACACGCTGGACCTGAACGCGATCCCCTACCTCAAGGCCAAGAGCCACCTCCCGGTCGTGGTCGACCCCAGCCACGGCACGGGGATCCGCGAGTTCGTCGCCCCGATGGCCAAGGCCGCCGTGGCCTGCGGCGCGGACGGGCTCCTGATCGAGGTCCACTGCGACCCCTCCGTCGCGCTCTCGGACGGGCAGCAGTCGCTCTACCCCGAGCAGTTCGCGCAGCTAATGCGCGAGCTCGAGCCCTTCGTCGCCGCCGCGGGGCGCACGCTCTGAGCGGGCTGAGCCCCGCCAAGGGCGAGGTCCTGCCCCTCGTCCGCCGCCTCGGCCACAAGCTCGACCCCCTGCAGCTCTTCGCGCGGGTCGCGGACCCGGCCCACTCGCTCCTGCTCGAGACGGCCGACACGGTCGGGGACCGGCCTCCGCGCAGCCTGATCGTGCCGCGCGCGGCCCTCGTCCTGCGGGCTCGCGGGCGAGAGGTGCGCGTCGAAGCCCTCAGCAGCGCGGGCGGGCGGCTGATGTCCTGGCTGCTCGAGACCCTCGCCCTCGACGCAGAGGTTCGCCGCGAGGAGAGCGAGCACGGGACCCTGATCGCGCGCTACGGCGAGCCGCCGGCCTCGGACGCCAAAGCGCGCTTGCTCGCGCCGGGGCCCGTGTCCGCCTTGCGCGCCCTGCGCGGGCTGCGCCTCATGCTGAGGCCGGCGCCGCTCAGCCACCTCCTCGCCGGGGTGTTCGCCTGGGATCTGCTGGGCTCCTACGAGTCGCTGCCCGCGCCGCTGAGCGGGGCCGACGCGCCTGGGCTGGCCGGGGACGACTTCACCTTCTGGCTCCCCGAGAGCCTGATCGTGGTCGAGGAGCGCGCGCTGCGCGTGTGCGCCTTCGCCTACGGCTGCGCCGACCCAAGCCTCTCGCAGCGCGCGGTCCACGACGCCAGCGGGCGCGTCGAGGAGCTGGCCAACCTGGCCACCCAGCTCGCCGGTCAGCGGAGCCTGGCCACGGAGGCGCCCAAGCCGCTGGACGAGCCGATCGAGGTGTCTCCCGACGACGCGACCTTCGCGGGCTGGGTCGACGACCTCAAGGAGCGGATCCGCGCTGGCGACGTGTTCCAGATCGTGCCCTCGCGCCGCTTCCGCGCGCCCTGCCCCCGGCCGCTCCAGGCCTACGCCCGCCTGCGCGAGCTCAACCCCAGCCCCTACATGTTCCTGGTCCGCGACGCCGAGGCCCAGCTCTTCGGCGCCTCGCCCGAGACCGCGGTCCGCGTCGGGGGCGACCCGCGGGAGGTCGAGATCCGCCCGATCGCGGGCACGACCCGCCGCGGCCGGGACGCGGCGGGCGCGCTCGACGTCGACCTCGACGGACGGCTCGAGGTCGCGATGCGCCTCTCCGAGAAGGAGATGGCCGAGCACGTGATGCTGATCGACCTGGCCCGCAACGACGTGGCGCGGGTCAGCAAGCCCGGGACGCGCTTCGTGCCGCGGATCTGCGGGGTCGACCGCTACAGCCACGTCAGCCACCTCGTCAGCCACGTGCGGGGCGAGCTGGCGCCGGGGCTCGACGCGCTGCACGCCTACGTCTCGAGCATGAACATGGGCACGCTGGTCGGGGCCCCCAAGCTGCGCGCGGCCGAGCTGCTGCGCGAGCTGGAGCCGATCCGGCGGGGTCCCTACGGGGGGGCCGTGGGCTACCTGGCCGACGACGGCAGCTTCGACTCGGCGATCGTGATCCGCTCGGCGCTGGTCCGTGAGGGCGTCGCCACGGTCCAGGCCGGCGCGGGGGTCGTGTTCGACTCGGACCCCGTGGCCGAGGCCGACGAGACGACCCGCAAGGCCTGGGCGGTCCTGCGCGCGCTGGGCGCCCCCGAGCTGGGCCAGGCCGAGCTGAAGGCGGTCCCGGCGCCGGCGCCCTCTGCTGCGCCCCTCCCTGGGCGCCCCTCGAGCGCGCCTCCGGCCGAGCCCCATGCGCCGGCCGCAGCGGCTCCGACCATCGAGCAGGCCCTCGCTCCCGGCGAGACCTCGGTCCTCCTGATCGACAACTTCGACTCCTTCACCTTCAACCTGGCCGACGACCTCGCGCGGCGGCGCTGCAAGGTCCACGTGTGGCGCAACGACCTGCCCGCGACCGAGGCCTTCGCGCTCGCGCTCGCCTTGCCCGCGCCGCGCCTGATCCTGCTCTCGCCGGGGCCGGGCGCCCCGGGCGAGGCCGGCTGCTGCGAGGACCTCGTCCGCCTGGCGCGGGGGCAGGTGCCCCTGCTCGGGATCTGCCTGGGCCACCAGGCGATCGTGACCGCCCTGGGCGGGATCGTGGGTCGCGCCCCCGCGATCGTGCACGGCAAGTCGGGGCTCGTGCGGCACGAGGGCGAGGGGCTCTTCGCGGGGCTGCCCAACCCGATGCCCGTGGGGCGCTATCACTCGCTGGTGGCCACACGGGTGCCCGAGGGGCTCGAGGTCAGCGCCCGGCTGAGTGAGCGGGGGGCGGGCGAGCTGGTGATGGCCGTCGAGGACCGGCCCGGCAAGCTGGCCGGGCTGCAGTTCCACCCCGAGTCGATCCTGACGCCCGAGGGCGGGCGGCTGCTGGACAACGCCCTGGCCTGGGCGGCAGAGGTGAGCCGGTGAGCGCGATCGCGCCCCTGTTGGAGCGCCTGTGCGCGGGCGAGGACCTCACGGCCGAGGAGGCCGCCGCCGCCTTCGGGCGGGTGGTCGCGGGTGAGCTGAGCGAGATCGAGATCTCAGCGCTGGTGGTCGCGCTCAAGGGCAAGGGCGAGCGCCCGGCCGAGATCGCCGGCGCGGCGGCCGCGCTGCGCGCGGCGGCGCTGCCCTTCGACCGCCCCGCGGGGATCGTGGCCGACACCTGCGGCACGGGCGGCGACGGCCAGCACACGGTCAACGTGTCCACGGCCGGGGCCTTCGTGGCGGCCGAGCTGGGGGTCGCGGTGGCCAAGCACGGCAACCGCTCGGTCAGCTCGCGCTGCGGCTCGGCCGACGCGCTCGAGACCTGCGGGGTCAAGATCGACGCCGACCCCGCGCTGGCGGCGCGCTGCCTGCGCGAGGTCGGGATCTGCTTCCTGATGGCGCCGCAATACCACCGCGGGATCGGGCACGCGATGCCCGTGCGGCGGACCCTCAAGACGCGCACGATCTTCAACCTGCTCGGCCCGCTGGTGAACCCCGCCGCGCCCAGTCACCAGGTGATGGGGGTCTACGCGCCGGAGTACTGCGCGCCGCTGGCCGAGACGCTCGGCTTGCTCGGGCTGGAGCGCGCCCTGGTCGTGCACGGATCGGGCCTCGACGAGCTGGCCTTGCACGGCGAGACCACGGCGGCGCTCTGGGAGGAGGGCGCCGTGCGCGAGCTGACCCTCAGCCCCGAGGACGCGGGCGTGGCGCGCGCGCCGATCGAGGCCTTGCGCGGCGGCGAGCCCGAGGAGAACGCGCGCTGGCTGCGCGAGGTGCTCGCGGGCGGCGCGAGCGAGCCCCAGCGGGCGGCGGTCGCCTTGAACGCGGGCGCGCTGGCCTGGATCGCGGGTCGGGCCGGAGACCTGCGCGAAGGCGTCGCCCAGGCGCTGGAGGCCATGGCCCAGGGCGGCCCTGCGCGGCGGCTGGAGCAGCTCGCGGCGCTCAGCCAGGAGCGCGGCTCCGCGTGAGCGTGCTGGCGGAGATCTGCGCGCGCAAGGCGAGCGACGTGGCGGCCCGCGAGGCGACGACGCCTTATGAGGCGCTGGTGGCGGGGCTCGAGCCCTCGCAGCGCAGCCTGGAGCGAGCGCTGCGGCGCCCTCACACGAGCTATATCTGCGAGATCAAGGCGGCCAGCCCTTCGCGCGGCGCGATCCGGCCCGACCTCGACCCCGTGGCCCTGGCGCGCGACTACGCGGCCGCGGCGGACGCGATCTCGGTGATCACCGACGGGCCCTATTTCCAGGGCGACCTGGCCTGGCTGCGCCTGGTCTCCGAGGCGGTCGCGCTGCCGGTGCTCTGCAAGGACTTCGTGCTCGGGCCCTACCAGGTCGCCGAGGCGCGCGCGCGGGGCGCCGACGCGGTGCTCTTGATGCTCTCGGTGCTCGACGACGAGACCTACCGGGGGTGCGCGGCGGAGGCCGAGCGCTGGGGGCTCGACGCGTTGACCGAGGTCCACGACGAGGCCGAGCTAGAGCGCGCGATCGCGCTGGGCGCGCGGATCGTGGGGATCAACAACCGCGACCTCAAGACGCTGAAGGTCGACCTGGCGGTCAGCGAGCGGCTCGCGCCGCGGGTGCCCGCCGACCGGGTGGTGGTCGCCGAGTCCGGCCTGTTCAGCCACGCCCACGCGCGGCGGCTGCGGCCGCTCGCGGACGCCTTCCTGGTCGGGACCTCGCTGGTCTCCGCGCCCGAGCCGGCGCGCGCGCTGCGGGAGCTCGTCTACGGGCGCCTCAAGGTGTGCGGGCTGACCCGGGCCGAGGACGCGCGCGCGGCCTGGGAGGCTGGCGCGACCTGGGGCGGGCTGATCTTCGCCGCGGGCTCGCCGCGCGAGGTCACGCCCGCGCAGGCGCTCGAGCTTCGCGCCGGCGCGCCCCTCTCGTGGGTGGGCGTGTTCGTCAACGCGGAGCTGGCCGATGTCGCGGCGCGGGCGCGGGAGCTCGAGCTGAGCGCGGTCCAGCTGCACGGCGAGGAGACGCCCGAGTTCGTCGCGGGGCTGCGCGAGCAGCTCCCCGCCGAGTGCGAGATCTGGAAGGCGGTCCGCGTCCAGGACGAGGTCCCCCGCGCGGCCGAGTGGCCCGGCGCCGCGCGTCTGCTCCTCGACGCCTACCGGCGCGGCCAGCGCGGCGGCACGGGGAGCGCTTTCGACTGGCGCCTGCTCTACGGGCACCCGGAGCGAGCCGAGGTCGTGCTCGCGGGGGGCATCGAGCCCCGGAACGTCTCGTGCGCCAGCGAGCTGGGCACCTGGGCCCTCGACCTCAACAGCGGCGTCGAGTCCGAGCCTGGGCGCAAGGCCGAGGCGCTGCTCGCAGACGCCGCGGCGGCCCTGCGCGGGTATGGCCGCTACCGCGGAGCGGAGCCCGACGAGGAGGCGCGCCGCGAGCTGGGCGAGGTCCTGGCGGAGGACCGGTGGGAGGCGGCGGACGGACGGCGTCTTCCGGTCCTGGTCGGGCGGCCGCGACGCGCCGCCGAGGCCTGGGAGTGCCCGCTCTATTGCGAGCTGATCCGACCCGGCGCTGTGGTCAGCGTGCCCCAGGTCAACGCCAGCGGCGCGCTCGCCGCCGCGGGCAGGCTGCTCGAGGAGCAGCTGAAGCAGCACGGCTGCCGTCCCCTCGCGGAGGAAGATGAGCAATGAAGACCAGCACCCGCTTCGGCGAGTTCGGGGGCGCCTACGTGCCCGAGATCCTCCTGCCAGCGATCGAGGAGCTCGAGGCGGGCTTCCTCGCGGCGCAGGAGGACCCCGAGTTCCAGGCCGAGCTGAACGGGCTGCTCGCGCGCTACGCGGGGCGGCCGACGCCGATCACCCGCTGCCGCAACCTGGCGGCCGGGAGCAAGGCCACGATCCTGCTCAAGCGCGAGGACCTGCTCCACGGCGGCGCCCACAAGACGAACCAGGTGCTGGGGCAGGGGCTCCTGGCCAAGCGGCTGGGCAAGACGCGCCTGATCGCCGAGACGGGCGCGGGGCAGCACGGCGTGGCGACGGCCCTGACCGGGGCGCTGCTGGGGTTTCAGACCGTGATCTACATGGGTCAGAAGGACGTCGAGCGGCAGGCCCTGAACGTGTTCCGGATGAAGCTGATGGGCGCCGAGGTGATCCCGGTCACCAGCGGGGCGGCCACGCTCAAGGACGCGATCAACGAGGCGATGCGCGACTGGACCGCGAGCTACGAGACGACTCACTACATGCTGGGCACGGTCGCCGGGCCGCACCCTTTCCCGCTGATGGTCCGCGAATACCAGCGCGTGATCGGGCGCGAGGCGCGCGAGCAGGTGCTGGCGGACTTCGGGCGCCTGCCGGACGCGGTGCTCGCCTGCGTCGGGGGCGGGAGCAACGCGATGGGGATCTTCAGCGACTTCGTCGCGGACGAGGGCGTGCGCCTGATCGGCGTCGAGCCGGCGGGGCGCGGGCTGCACACCACCGAGCACGGGGCGACCCTGCAGGGCGGGCGGCCCGGGGTGCTGCACGGGTCCTACAGCTACGTGCTCCAGGACGAGGAGGGGCAGATCCTCGAGTCGCACTCGGTCTCGGCGGGGCTGGACTACCCGGGCGTGGGCCCCGAGCACAGCCACCTGCAGGACAGCGGGCGGGCGACCTACGTCGGCGCGACCGACGAGGAGGCGCTGGACGCCTTCGTGGCGCTGAGCCGCGCCGAGGGGATCATTCCCGCCTTCGAGTCGGCCCACGCCGTGGCGCACGCGCTGAAGCTGGCCGAGGAGGCCGAGGAGGAGCAGCTGCTGCTGGTCAACCTCTCCGGGCGCGGGGACAAGGACATGGGCATGGCTATGGAGCTGCTCGGCGAGCGGATCGAGGTGCCCCGTGGGAGCTGAGCGCTACGCGGCCTGCTTCGCGCGGCTGCAGGAGCGCGGGGAGGGCGCCTTCGTGCCCTTCCTGGTGCTGGGGGACCCGGGCGGTGAGGAGTCGCTGGAGCTCGCGCGGGCGCTGATCGCGGGCGGCGCGGACATGCTGGAGCTGGGGATCCCCTTCTCGGACCCGATCGCGGACGGGCCCACGATCCAGGCGGCCGCCCAGCGGGCGCTCGCGGCGGGGGCCACCGCGGCGGGCTGCTTCGAGCTGATCGGGCGGCTGCGGGCCGAGTTCGGCGAGGTGCCGATCGGGCTGCTGGTCTACGCGAACCTGGTCGTGGGGCGCGGACGGGACGTGTTCTACGAGCAGTGCGCGGCGGCGGGGGTCGACTCGGTGCTGGTCGCCGACGTGCCCACCCTGGAGGCGGAGCCCTTCGTGGAGAGCGCGCGCGCGGCGGGGGTCGCGCCGGTCATGATCGCGCCGCCCAACGTGGACGAGGCGCGGCTGAGGCGGATCGCCGAGTGGGGCGAGGGCTACACCTACGTGGTCACCCGACGGGGCGTGACGGGGGCGGACGAAGAGGTCGCGCTCGAGGCGGACGTGGTGACGCGGCTGCGGGCCCTCGACGCCGCGCCGCCCGTGTTCGGCTTCGGGATCTCGCGGGGCGAGCACGTGCGCAGCGCGCTGGCGGCAGGGGCTGCGGGCGCGATCAGCGGGTCGGCGATCGTGCGGCAGGTCGCGCGCTGGGCCGCGGGTGAGCTGGAGCGGGACGCGTGCCTGGAGGCCGTGCGGGGGCTGGTGGGCGAGCTGAAGGGGGCCACGCGGGGGTAGGCTCCCGCGAGGGGGCGACCAGACACTCTCGTGACAGTGTTCGCGGCCCGGGTCGCGGAGCATGCGCGGCCACGTGACTCCGCCCGTCCTTGCTACGTCAGAAGATAGAGCCCAACATGCCCTCGCCTTCGAGCGGGAGAGGCCTCTGGTGACCAAGGTCGGGCGCGTCGTTGCCGACAAATACGAGCTGCGCGAGCAGATCGGCGAGGGCGCGCACGGAATGGTCTATCGGGCGCGCCACCTCGACCTGGGGCGCGACGTGGCGATCAAGCTGCTCAAGCCCGAGGTCAGCCGGGACGACCCGACCCTGCAGAAGCGCTTCCTGCGCGAGGTCCACCTCGCGACCTCCTTCGTGCACCGCTACGCGATCACCCTGCGCGACTTCGGGCGCGACGGCGGGCTGCTCTACTACACGATGGACTACGTCGCGGGGCCGACCCTGCGCGAGGTGCTCAAGCAAGAGGAGTCGCTGCCGCTCAAGCGGGCGCTGCCGATCGCGACGCAGATCCTCGAGGCGCTGTCCGAGGCCCACCGGGTCGGCGTGATTCACCGCGACCTCAAGCCGAGCAACGTGCTCCTGACCGAGGGGCCCGAGGGCGAGGAGGTGCGCGTCCTCGACTTCGGGCTGGCCAAGGCCGTCCGGCAGAGCCGGGGCGAGGAGACCACCTTCACCGACCTGACGGTGGCGGGCGCCCGGGTCGGGACCCTGGCCTACATGAGCCCCGAGCAGGCCATGGGCCGCGAGCTCGACGCTCGCTCGGACATCTACGCCGTCGGGGGGCTGCTCTACCTGCTCTTGAGCGGGAGCAAGCCTTGCTTCCCCCGCCGGGACGTGGCCGACCCGCTGCAGGCCTTCCTGTTCAACCTGACCACCCGGCGGCCGACCGACCTGCGCGAGCTCGCGCCCGAGGTCCCGCGCTCGGTGGCCGAGGTCGTGATGCGCTCCCTGGCCAAGAAGCCCAGCGAGCGCTTCGCCGACGCGCGCTCCTTCCGCTCCACCCTGCTCAAGGCGCTCAAGCACGAGCTCAGCAAGGGCAGCGGCAGCGGGCGCAGCAGCGGCAGCGGGCGCAGCGGCGAGAAGGCCAAGCTGCGGCGCAAGGCCAACCGCCCCGCCAGCGAGCTCGGCTCGACGACGGGCAGCAAGGGGACGAGCAGCAAGGGGAGCAAGGGCAGCAAGACCAGCCGCTCGTCCGGCAAGAAGCGCGCCTACAAGCTGCCCGAGGGCGTCGTCCACGGCTCGGGCAAGGGCGAGTTCCTCAACGAGCGCGACGGCTCGCTCCTGGTCTACGTGCCCCCCGGCAACCTGCGGATGGGCGCCATGCGCCGCCCGCCCAGCGCGCGCGGGCTCGAGCTGCCGCGACGACGGCGGGCGCTCGGGCGCGAGGACCCGGTCCACTTCGTGCACCTCACCAAGGGCTTCTTCCTCGGCAAGACGCCCGTGACCTGGAAGCAGTATCGCGCCTTCTGCGTGGAGACCGGGCGCAAGCCGCCCCGCACGATCAGCTTCCCGCAGCTGCGCGGCTTCGACATCACCGACAGCCACCCGGCGGTGAACCTGCGCTGGAAGGACGCGCGGGCCTACTGCCACTGGGCCCACGGGCGCCTGCCCAGCGAGGCCGAGTGGGAATACGCCGCCCGCGGCGACGACTCGCGCACCTACCCCTGGGGCGAGGACGACCTCGACCACGGCCTGGCCAACTGGGGCGAGCACCCGATCTACGGGGGCAAGGCCACCAGCCCCGTCGGCTCCTTCCCGCGCGGGCACTCCCCCTACGGCGCCCTCGACATGGTCGGCAACGTGTGGGAGTGGACGGGCGACCTCTTCGGCGACTACCCGGCCGAGGCCCAGACCGACCCCAACGGACCGCGCGGCTCGCAGCGCAGCCGCCAGGACCGCGTCGCCCGCGGCGGCAGCTGGCGCGACCCCGCCAGCTTCTGCCGCTCGACCGCCCGGATGGGCGTGCCCCCCGCCGAGCGCCACAACTGGCTCGGGTTCCGGCTCTGCGTCCCCGCGCTCTAGCGCGCCACGTCCCAATCGTGCCCGTGCCCGTGCTCGCGCCCGAAAGGAAGCGCAGAAGGAGCTGTCGCAACCAGCGAAAGCTCCTTCGCGTTCCTGGGATGGAACGGGGAAAACTCGAAAACTGGA
>CALDQK010001157.1 GCA_937911525.1 uncultured bacterium | reverse complement strand
CCGCTCAGCAGCCACAGGTCGCTCAGCAGCCCCTGCTCCCCGTCGCCGCCGCAGAGGAGCAGGCCCCCGGCGCGCGGGTCGTAGGCCATGGCGGCGCCCCGGCGCGCGGGCGGGCCCGGGATCTCGAGGCGCCGCCAGCCCTCGGCGAAGGCCCAGGTCTCGCCCGAGAGCTGGCCCTTGCTGCCCGCCCCGCCGAAGAGCACGACTCGCCCGGCGTCGGGGTCGTAGGCCATGGCGTGGTGCATGCGCGCCGAGGGGCCGCTCCCCTCGTGGCGGCGCCAGCGCCGCCGCTCCAGCAACCAGGTGTCGCCGTGGAGGGTCTTGCGGTCGTAGCCGCCGTGGATCACCAGCTGGCGACGGACGAGGTCGTAGGCCCCCGCGTGGGCGTAACGAGCGGGCGGGAGCTCCTCCTGGGGCATGCGCTGCCACTCGAACCCGTTCCACAGCCAGGTGTCGGCGAGGACGCGGTCGTCCCCGGGCTCCTGGCTCTCGCCGTCGTTCCAGCCGCCGTGGAGCACGCTGCCGAGCTCGGGCACCCACACCATGATGTGCTCGCCGCGCTTGCTCGGGGAGGTGCTGACCTGGCTGCGCTGGCGCGGGTAGGCGAAGGCCAGGTGGTTGGGCTGGTCGAGCTTGGGGTCGAAGGCAGGCGGAGGCGCTAGCCCCAGCCGGCGACGCTCGGCTGCGGGCAGTCGACGCGGCCCCTCGGCCGCCGAGGTCGGCGCGAGGGTGGGCTGGCGGAGCGCTCGCGCGGGGATCGGGGCAGCTGGGCCCCGCGTGAGCGCAGCCGAGGTCGCGACCCCGGCGCCGACGAGGAGCGCGCACGCGATCCCGGCGCCGAGCAGCCGCCGCCCCCCCAGCCTCCGAGCGGGAGGGCCGCTCCGGAGCGCCTCGGCGAAGGCGCTCGCCGAAGGCGGCCGCTGGCTGGGATCCTTGGCGAGCGCGCCGAGGATGACCGCGTCCAGCCAGGCCGGCACCTCGCTCCTGCGCTTGCGCAGGGAGGAGGGCGGGGTCGTGAGGACCAGCTCCAGGAGGCGCAGGGTGGAGCTGCCCGAGAAGGGCGGCGCGCCGGCCAGGAGGGCGTAGAGCGTCGCGGCGAGCCCATACACGTCGCAGCGCGAGTCCAGCGATCCCGGGTCCCCGCACTGCTCGGGCGCCATGTAGGCGGGCGTGCCCAGCACCTCGCCCGTGTGCGTCAGGCGCTGGCCCTCGGCGTCGCGCGCCAAGCCGAAGTCCGTCAGGCGGGCGCGCCCGGCCTCGTCGATCAACACGTTGGCGGGCTTGAGGTCGCGATGCAGGACGCCCACCTGGTGGGCCGCCTCGAGCGCGCTCGCCAGCTCGCAGGTCCAGCGCAGGGCGTCCTCGAGGGGGAGCGGGCCGCTCCGGTTCAGGCGGGCCTGGAGGGACTCCCCCCGCACGAGCTCCATCGCCAGGTAAGGGCCCGCCGGGTCCCGGCCAGCCTCGTGGGCGCGGACGACGTGGGGGTGGTCGAGGCGAGCCAGGAGCTCGGCTTCGCGCTGGAAGCGCAGCGCGAGGTCGGGCTCGGCCTTGGCCAGGAGCAGCTTGAGAGCGACCTCCCGGCCCAGCTCCGGGTCGCGCGCGCGCAGCACGCGCCCCATGCCCCCGCGGCCTAGCTCCTCGAGGACCTCGTAGCGGCCGACCCGCGCGGGGAGGTTCACGCCTTTACCCCTCCCCCGCTTCCTAGGCGTCGAGCTGGGCCTATACTGCCCGCATGGATGAGCTCGAGCGCATGAAGCTGGCCCTCAACCGCGTCGAAGGCGGCAAGATCAAGGCCGTCGCGGACGGTGACAAGGTCTACCTCTTCATTCAGAACGCGCCCGAGGAGCTGCGGCGGCTCGCCGACGCCCTCGAGCAGCTCGACATCACCGATGTCAACGCGCTGGTGGCCTACACCAACAGCAAGAGCCAGCGCCTCGAGACCCTCGAGGCGATCGACGCCGAGCCCAAGCAGGGTTGAGCTCGGGCGGGCGCGCTCACCGATCAAGCGCGTCCTCGAGCTCTGAACTCCCCAGGCCGTCCGGTTGCTCTGGATCCAGCTCCTCTGGATCCAGCTCCTCTGCCTCCACCTCTTCTGGGTCCTGGGCGGCGAGGCGCTCCTCGATTCGCTCGAAGAGCTCGTCGAGGGAGCCCTCCTTGGCCGAGATGAGCAGGGGGTCCGCCGCGAGGGTGTGCATCAGCGGCCGGAGCAGCTCGGGCTCCTCGAGCAGGTCTGCCTTGTTGAACACCAGCAGCTCGGGGATCTCGTTCAGGCCGAGCTCTTCGAGCAGGCGGCGAACCGACTCGATCCGGTTCAGGTTCTCCTCGTCGCTGGCGTCCGCGACGTGGACGAGCAAGCTCGCGTCCGCCAGCTCGTCGAGGGTCGCCGCGAAGGCCGCCAGCAAGTCCTCGGGGAGGTCGCGAATGAAGCCGACCGTGTCCGAGAGGACGACGCGTCGCCCGCTGGGCAAGCGCCGCTGACGCAGCGTCGGGTCCAGCGAGGCGAAGAGCTGGTCCTTGGCCAGCACGTCGGCGCCCGTGATCCGGTTGAAGAGGGTGGACTTGCCCACGTTCGTGTAGCCGACGAGCGCCACGTGAGGGAGCTGGTTCTTGGCGCGCCGGCGCCGACGGAGCTGGCGCTGGTGCCCGAGGCGGGAGAGCTCTCGCTCCATCTGGGCGATCCGATCGCGAATGCGCCGCCGGTCGATCTCGAGCTTCTTCTCGCCGGCGCCCTTGGTCCGACCGAAGCCGGCGCCCTTGCCGCCGCCGATCCGGGTCATGGCGTCGCCGCGCCCGAGCAGGCGAGGGAGCTGGTAGCGCAGCTGCGCGCACTCGACCTGGAGCTTGCCGGCGTGGGTCCGGGCGCGCTGCGCGAAGAGGTCGAGGATCAGCTGGGTACGATCGCGGACGTCGATCCCGAGCAGGTCCTCCAGCGCGACCTGCTGGCGGGGCGCCAGCTCGCAGTCGAACACGACGACCTGCGCGTCGTGGGTCAGGGCCAGCGCGTTGAGGTCCGCCACCTTGCCCCGCCCGAGCAGGGTCTGCGGGTCGAGGCGCTGGCGGCGCTGGACGACCTCTCCCTTGACGTCGAGCCCCGCGCCGAGCGCGAGCTCCCGCAGCTCGCCCAGGCCCCGCTCGAGGACGTGGCGCGGCTCGGTCCCGACCGCGACGAGCAGCGCCGGGGTCAGCCGACGACCGTCCGTGGTTCGCCGCGCGCGGGGGGCGGCGCGCTCGAAGTCTTGCTCGAGCAAGCGGAGGAACTCGAGCAGGTCCCGGCGCACCTCGTGGGGCGGCTGCTGAGGGCCGACCCGGTGCACTCCCCTCCCCTCTTCGTCGACGGGCGCGAGGTGGACCTCCTGAGTCCAGAGCGGCTCGGTCTCCTCGACGCGGATCCGCAGCAAGAGGTCGAGCCGCTGCCGAACCAGGGCGTTGAGCTCGGCGCGAGTCGGGTCGCCGTCGCGGAGGGTCGTCACCAGCCAGCGCAGTCCGCTCAGGCGCCCCCCAGCGCGCGAGGTCTTCAGCTCCGGGAGCTCGATCTTGCTCGCGTCCCCCACGAACACGTGCGTCACCGCCCCCTTGCGATCCAGGAGCACGCCGACCCGCCGGCGCAGCTCCCCGCTGCGCAAGGCGAGCTCACGGACGAGCTCGGGGGTCGCCGCGTGATTTTGGTCCAGGCGGCGCCGATAGAGCCGCTCGAGGGCCGCTCGTTCGCTCGCCTTCAGCCCCTGCGTCGCACCTTCGAGCTTGCCCAGGAATTTGCTCCCTTCCTCAGGGCACGCCGCGCGCACGAGCCGCGCCGCGTTGGTAGACTGGCGCCCAATATACGTGCACGGGCCCAAGGTCATGCCCATCCAGTATCGCTGCGTCGGCTGCAATCACGACAACCTCCTCCCAGACCACCGTGCTGGTCAGCTCTCGGCGTGCGAGAGCTGCGGGTTGAAGTTCTTGGCGCCGGCGCCAAACGTCGCTCACCGCCCGCCTGCGGGTCCGCCGCTCTACCCGGTGGATCCGCCCCGCGGGACGCCGCCGCCCCAACAGCGCCCTCCTCAACCGGCTGCGCCGCCTTCAGGGGGCGGTGGCGGGCTCTTCGGCATGGACGACGACGACGACGACGAAGGACCGGGCGCCCTCTTCGGTGAAGAAGAGGTCGAAGTCGGCGAGCTCTTCGGCGGAATGGGCGGCCACGACGAGCCTGCGGACGCGCCAGCGGCCGGCCATGCCGCGCCCCCGGGCTATCCGCAGCCGGGTTCCCCTCAGCCGGGTTCCCCTCAGCAGGGCTACCAGCAGGGCCAGCAGGGCTATCCCCAGCAGGGCTATCCCCAGCAGGGCTATCCCCAGCAGGGCCAGCAGCCGGGTCAGCAACCGACCTATCCCGCGCCCGGCCAGCAGGGGTATCCGCAGCAGGGCTACCCCCAGCAGGGTCAGCAGGGGTATCCCGGCTACCCGCCGCAGGGTTACCCCGGCTACCCGCATCAGCAGGGATACCCCGGCTACCCGCCTCAACAGGGCTACCCACCCCAGGGTTACCCCGGCTATCCGCCCCAGGGCTACCCCGGCTACCCACCCCAACCGGCCCCCGGTGCACCTGGGAGCGGGACCCATGACCGCCCCGGCTATCCGCCCTCGAGCCCGCCTGGCAGCGGAGCCGACCCCCTGCCGCCCCACGCTGGCGGTCCGCCTCAGGCTGCAGCGCCTCCCTCGGCCGACCCCTCCCCCGAGCTGCTCACGATGGGCGAGCTCTACGACCAGCGCGCCCCCGGCTCCGCTCCGGCGACGGCGTCGCGTGGCAGCGGCTTCCGCCTGGTCTCGATCCAAGGGCTGAGCGACGGCACCGAGTTCACCCTCCCCGGCGGCAAGGTCTACTTGATGGGCCGCGATCGAGAGGCCGACGTCAAGCTGCTCTCCACCTCCGTCTCCCGTCGTCAGGCGCGGATCGACGCGACCGGAGACACCCCCGTCTTGATCGACCTGGGCTCGGCGAACGGGACCAAGGTCAACGGAGACGCCGTCGATCGGCATCCCCTCCGCGAGGGCGACTTGATCAAGATGGGCGAGGTCCTGCTGCGCTTCCAGCAACAGTGAGCTGAGCTTGGCGGTCAAGAAGCTCATCCAGTGCCCGCAGTGCAAGTTCGCCAACCGCTATGGCGAGCCGCGCTGCTTGATGTGCAAGGCCGAGCTGCCGACTCCCCCCAAGGCAGCCGGCGGCCAGAGGCCCCCCGCCAAGCAGCGCCCACCCAGCGGTCGCTCCAAGCTCATGAACGCTCCCGGAGCGCCTCCAGGGCCGGCCCGGACCTTCGCTATGCGCCGCAGCAAGGCGCCGCCGGGCGGCGCGCCGCCCCAGCGCCCTCCCCGCCCGAAGACGCGGCGGGTGCCGCCCCGCCCCAGCCCGCAGAACCTCGAAGAGACCCTCTGCTGGCTCTGCTGCGACCCCCTGCCCCCGATCCCGCTCGGGCCGCAGCCGCAGGTCACCGTCGGTCGCAGCGACAAGTGCGACCTGGTCCTCCCCCACAAGGAGGTCTCGCGGGTCCACGGCCTGATCAAGGTCCGCTTCGGCAGCAACCTCATCGTCTACGAGGACGAGGGCTCCTCCAACGGCTCCTACCTCAACGGCAAGCGCGTCCCGAGCACGATCCTCAAGGTCGGCGACACGCTCACCATCGGTCCCTATGAGCTGGACATTCGCAGCAACGAGACGATGACGGCGCGTCACCCCGCGGACGCTTCGACGACCAACTCCCTCGAGCTGACCTCCGTGGCGAGGGTCCAGCCGAGCGCCGCCATGACGGGCCTCCTCCAGGAGGTCCCCATGACGGAGGTCCTGCAGGGGATCGAGTTCAACAAGAAGACCGGCACCCTGAGCGTGGTCGGCCCCAACAAGGTGTGCGGTGAGCTCGTGTTCGGCGGCGGCCAGCCCCTCTTCGCGACCTTCGGCGAGCTGAGCGACGACGAGGCCGTCCTCGAGATGATCGCGCTCCGCGAGGGTCGCTTTACGCTCAGCGGCGAAGCCGAGCCCGGCCAGCGCACCATGAGCACCACGCTCACGGGGCTCTTGCTCGAGGCCAGCCGGCGAATCGACGAGGCCGGCAACCCCGCGGACGAGCTCGCCGACGAGCCCCTGCTGATCTCCTCGGACGACAACGAGCTCCCCACCGCGACCGAGACCCGTCCGATCGTCGAGGACGACGAGGACGAGAAGGGCGTCGGAGAGCTCTTCGACGACCTCGAGCGCGGAGACGTCGCCTAGCGCAGCTAGGGCTGAGGCCGGGTGTAGACCCACTCCACGTCGCTGCTGAGGTCCGGCCGGTATTCGTAGCCGCCCTCGTCGAAGCCCTGCAGCTCCTCCGCTCGCTGGACCCGCTGCTTGATCATCCAGCGCGCCATGCTGCCGCGCGCCTTCTTGGCGAAGAGCCCGATCACGCGCGCCTTGCCCTGCTTGAGCTCCTTGAAGGTCATGGTGATCCCGCTCGCGGCGAGCCGGCTGGGGTCCACGACCTTGATGTATTCCTTGCTCGCGAGGTTGATCACGCGCCGGTCGGTGTGTCCTGCGGTTCGCTCGTTGACCAGGTCGCTGACTCGATCGCCCCAGTAGTCGTAGAGGCTCTTCCCGCGCGGCGTCGCCAGGCGAGTGCCCATCTCGAGCCGATAGGCCTGCACGTAGTCGAGGGGCCGGAGCAGCCCAAAGAGCCCCGAGAGGATCCCCAGGTGGTCCTGCGCGAAGGCCCAGTCCTGCTCGTCGAAGGTGTGCGCCGCCAAGCCGACGTAGGTGTCCCCCGCGAAGGTCAGCCCCGCCGGCTTGGCGTTGCTGGCCGAGAAGGGGGTCGAGAAGTCCTGGAAGCGCGTGAAGTTGAGCTCCGCGAGCGGCTCGCTGATCTTCATCAGCCGCTGCAGATCCGGGGGGCTCAGCTCCCGGCAGACCTCGACCAGTCCCAGCGCCTGCTCGAGCAGCGCGGGCTGCGTGCAGCGAAGCGTTTCGTCCCAGGGGTCTTCGTTCAGGCGCTTGGCGGGCGAGATCAGCGCGAGCATCGGCGTCCTCCTCAGGGGGCCGACGTTAACGAATCGGGCCAGCGAGGCGGAGAGGCAGGGGAAGGGGCCGGGAGCTAGAAGAGCCGACCCCGCCGCGGACCCAGCTCGTCGGGGCGCTCGGGGCGCTCGGCGCCGAGGAAGGGCGGCACGAGGCGGGCCAGCTCGGCCAGGGCCGCGCGGAAGCTCCGGGTCGCGCGCAGGACCTCGAGCCGCACGTGCAGCGCCGCCGCCCGCGCTTCCTCGCGCGCGTAGTCGAAGCCCGGCTCGTCGCCAGCCACGACCAGGAGGGTCGGGCGGGGGAGGTCGACGGGCAAGGTTTGATCCTCGCCTGCCTCCTCCCAAGGCGGCGCGACCAGCACCAGCCGGTCGATCCGCTCGTCCCTGCGCGCGAGCTCGAGGGCGGCGAAGGCGCCGCTGCCGATCCCGGCGGCGGCGGCGGCCTCGGCGCCGGTCGTCTCGAGCAAGAAGTCGAGCCCCAGGCTCAAGTTGGCCGCGGCGTCGGAGACGTCGCCCGAGGGCTCACCTTCGCTGGCCCCCACCCCGGCGTAGTCGAGGCGCAGGCTGGCGCAGCCGGCGTAGGCCGCCGCGTAGGCCAGCTCGTTCCCGATCGGGCTCGCCATCGAGCCGCCGCTTCCAGGCAGCGGCGAGGCCACCAGGAGCGGCGTGCTCCCCGCGCCGCGCAGGTAGATCCCGTCCAGGCAGATCCCTGCGCTGGGGATCACCACGGGGCGCTCGAGCAGCTGACCCTTGTCGACCATGCGCCGAGGTTACTCGGCGGCCGCGCGCAGCGCGTCGCCGAGCGCGTCCCCTCGGCCGAGCGCCCAGTTGGCGAGCTCGCGGCGGATCTCCTCCTCGACCAGCAGGGACTCGGGACGGGGGCGACCGATCCGGCGCTTCAGCCGCTGCTGCAGGCGCCGGGCGAAGTAGGTCGCGAAGCCGACCTCTCGGATCGGAACGACGTTGGGCAACCCGCGCCCGGCGACGTAGTCGATCTCCTCTCCGCGGAGGACATCCAGGGCGCCCTGGGCAAAGGCGCGCAGGTCGACCGCGGCGTAGCCCAGGATCCGCTCCTCGGCCTCGACGGCCCTCAGGCAGGGCCAGCTCGCGCGCAGCCAGGCGGGCGGGCCCCAGTCCCGCAGGCCGACCATGAAGCCGACGAGGTCCGTCACGTCGGTGCGCTCGGTCGTGCCGAGCGCCTCCTGCGCGGCGCGATCGCCGCAGTAGGCCGCGAGCTCCAGGCGCTCGGGCGAGAGCAGACCGCGGCGCAGGGCCCTCGCCAGGAAGGCGCCCTCTTCCTCGGGGCTCGAGACCCCGCGCCACAGCTCGCGCAGCTCAGCGTCGCTCACGACGCCTCGGATCCTACTCCTTGCCGGGGGGCTGCCTGGGCTGCTTGGGGAGCGGCTTGCGCTGCTCGGCGATCTCGGCCGCGCTGCCCACGAGGACCACACTGCCGGAGCGGATCCAGTCCAGCTTCAAGGGCGCGAGGGCGAGGTCGAGCACCTCTTTCAGGGGCGTCGAGGTCGTCTTGACCGTGACCTTGGGCTCGGCTTGGCCCGCTTTGCGCGGCGTCAGCTCGACGAAGCGGATCCCGGTCTCGGCCCGGAGGAAGCTGAGGAACTCGCTGAGCGGCCGCTCCCGCGAGACCAACGAGAGCTCCTTGGTCTCGAGCAGCTTGGCCACGTCCTCGCCGCTCAGGCGCAGCGCCTTCCCCCCCAGACCGAGCTTCTTGCGCAGCTTGCGGATCTCGCGCGGCGTGTCGACGTAGACGCCCTCCGCCACGACCACGAAGTCGAGCGCGCTGGCCTTGCACACGTCGCTCAGGACCTGCTCGCCGGTCCGGTCAGCGATGTACTTGATCCTGAACTTGCGCTTCTTCAGGGCTCGGCGGGCGGCCTTGCCCAGGCGCACCCGGACCCCGCTCGCCTTCTCGAGCGCCGCGAAGATGTCCTCGACCGGCGCGCGCTGGAACTCGAAGTGGACCACCGTCTTGCGCAGCACGCGCTGGTGCCGCTCCTCAGGCGCCTCCGGGGGCGCCTCCTGGGGTTGGGCCTCCTTCCCCTGCGGGGCCTCCTTTCCCTGCGGGGCCTCCTTCCCCTGCGGATCCGGCTCAGGAGCGGCGAGGGCGCTCCCGCTCAGCGAGAGGAGCAGGCAGAGGACCAGGGGACGAGCGGTCGGGAGCAGAGCTGAGAGCATGGTACAGACCCTACACGTCGGATCCCTCCTGCGGTTCCCGACTCTCCCGGCCCGTGTTCGAGGCTTGCCATCGCTCCGCGAGGGCGTCACAGTGAAGGTGTCCGCGCGCAATCGGACGAAGGACTCGACGTGAGACGCCTCACTCCCCTGCTGCTCCTCGCGGGCCTCCTCTGCGGAGGCGGCACCCCCGCGCAGGCCGACGTGGTCCACCTCAAGGACGGCCGCAAGCTCGAGGGCTCGGTGATCCACGAGGGCAACACCCTGATCGTGCGGCACTCGCTCGGCTCGGCCCACGTCCACATGAGCGACGTGCTGAAGATCGAGGAGACCGCCGATCGCTGGGACGAGCTCGAGCGCCTGCGCAAGCACCTCTCGGCGGGCGACGCGGACGACCGCTATCGCTTCGCGGTGTGGGCGCGCGAGCACGGCTTCCCCCAGGAGGCCAAGCGGGCCTTCCTCTCGGTGCTCCGCCTCGACCTCGATCACCCCGGCGCGCGCGCCGCGCTGGGCTACGTGCTCCACGAGGGCCGCTGGATCACCCGCGCCGACAAGAAGCGCCTCGAGGGCTTCGTCCGGGACGAAGAGGCCGACGAGTGGGTCAAGCCCGAGGAGCTGGCCAAGCGCGAGGCGCAGCGCAAGGCCGAGTCCAAGGCGCGCGCCGCCGCCCGGATCGCGGCCAAGAAGGCCGAGAAGGTGGCCAAGCGCGCCGCCCGCGAGGCCAAGCGCCAGGCGCGCCGCGAGCAGGTCCTCGCGCGCCAGCGCGCGATCGCCCGCGCCCGGGCCTGGGACCGCGCGACCTCGGTCCCCCTCAGCGGCCCCTCGTGGTCGGGCTGGACCCGCTCCGCGCTGATCTACCCCTACGGCTGGGGCGGCACCTGCAACGGCTACCAGCCCTTCGTCAATCGGGGGATCGTGCGCGGCCGCAACGGCTACGGCTACAACCGCCGCGGCGTGACCTACCGTCGTCGTGGGATCGGGACCCAGGTCCAGGGCAACTACAGCGGCAGCAACTGGGGCCTCCGCTGGCGCATCGGCTACTAGGGGCGCACCCATGCCCTCCCCTCCCCTCCCGAGGCGCCTGAGCGGCGCCCTGGCGGCCCTCGCGCTGCCCCTCCTCGGTCTCTGCTTGGCAGCCCTGCCCGCGACCGCCGACGAGGTGATCCTCAAGGACGGCTCCGTCGTGCGCGGCGAGGTGCTGGAGAGCAACGACGACGCTCCCCTGCGCATCCGCGTCGTGCGCGGGCAGAGCCGGGTCGTCGTCGACATTCCCCGCGCCGACATTCGCTGGGTCCGCCCCCTCGACAGCGAGACCGAGCGCACCTTGACCAAGGTCGAGGCGCTCCTGCTCGAGGGTAAGCACGACCCCGCCATCGCGCTCCTGCGCAAGCTCGTCGAGCAGCACCCCCGCGACGCCCGCGCCCAGCGCGAGCTGGGCTTCGCCCTCCTGCTCCGCAACGACTTCAAGGGCGGGATCGAGGTCCTCCAGCGAGCCTGCGCCCTCGATCCCCTCGACCTCGAGAGCCACCTCGCCCTGGCCCGGGCCCAGGAGCAGCTCCGCCAGCTCGACGGCGCGATCGAGACCTATCGCAAGGCCTGCCTGCTCGGCCCGACCCACTCGCGCGTGTTCCGCCGCCTGGGCGAGCTACTGCTCGAGCGCCAGGCCCAGCGCCTGGACGACCCGAACCCGAGCGAGGACGACCTGCGCGCGGCCAAGAAGGACCGCGCCGAGGCGCTGCGCGCCTACGAGCGGGCCGCCCGGATCGATCCCCTCGACGAGGGCATCGCCCTCGAGCGCGCCGCGACCCTCCTCGCCGGGGAGGACGAGCAGGAGCACCAGCGCGCGGTCGAGGTGCTCAAGGCCTTCCTGCGCAAGGCCCCCCAGGCCGCGGGCGCGGTGCGCATGCTGGCTCAGATCGAGGCCGCCCAGGGCGACCCCAAGCTGGCCCTGCTGCGCATCGTCGGCCTGCTCAAGCGCGAGGACCTGCCGGCCCCCCTCCGCCAGCGCCTGGAGGCCGAGGCCGCGCTCTACAGCTGGCTGCAGTCCGGCGCCAAGACCCCCGCGCCGCCGGGCATGGACGCCGGGGACCCCAAGGTCGACCTGGCCCAGGCCCGCCTGCGCCTGGTGTTCCTGCTCGACCTCCTGCCCGAGGACGCCCGCCTCCAGCTGGCCCTGGCCCGGGTCGAGCTGCGGGCCGGCGAGATCGACGAGGCCCGCACCTGGCTGGACCGGGTCGTGCTGAGCGAGCCCAAGGAGGTCCACCCCGACGCCGCGCTGCTCCAGCACGTGTGCCTCGACCTCCTGCGCGCCAAGCTCCTCCCCAACGGGAGCGCGCCCGAGACCTTCTTCGGGGAGGGCGTGGCCTTGCCCAAGGCGCGCCGGCTCGTGCGGCTCGCGCCCTGGCTGACGGCGGCCCACCGGACGATGGGTCAGGCGCTCGAGCGCGAGACCCAGTTCAAGGCCGCGGCCCAGGCCTACGCCGACGGGATCGCCTGGTCGGCGGGGGCCGACAAGGAGTCGCTGATCAAGGCGGCGCAGGCGGCGCTCGAGAAGGCCAAGCGGGCCGAGAAGCACCGGGATCTGTAGGAGGGGCCTGGGGCCGGAGCCGGGACCGGAGCTGGGGCCGGGGGCCGGGGCCGGGGCCGGAGCCAGGGGCCGGAGCCAGGGGCCGGAGCCAGGAGCCGGGGCCGGAGCCAGGGGCGCCGGGGCCGGGGCCAGGGGCCAGGGGCCGGGGCCGGGGCCAGGGGCCGGGGGCCGGGGCCAGGGGCCAGGGGCCAGGGGCCAGGGGCCAGGGGCCAGGGGCCGGGGCCGGGGGCCGGGGCCAGGGGCCAGGGGCCAGGGGCCAGGGGCCGGGGCCGGGGGCCGGGGCCAG